>CAMAUG010000400.1 GCA_945861255.1 Candidatus Sulfopaludibacter sp. SbA3 | reverse complement strand
AAATAAACGACCCCAATACGTGTACGCCGTGTTCCCGGAATTTCTTCAACTGAGCCACCAGATTTTCGCCGGAGAGGTTGAAGTCCTTGTACACTTCTTTCAGACCTTCGGGCGTGACCGCCTCCACGCCCACCAGCGCGCCGCGGATGCGGGCCTTGCGCATGGCGTCGAGGAATTCGGTATCTTCGGCGGCCTCCATGGTGATCTGCGTGAAGAAGGACATGTCGCGCGGAAGCTGCGCCATGCGCTCCATTAACTCGAAGCGTTCCGCGCGAATGGCCTTCAGGGTGGCGATTCTTTCCTGGTTGCCTTGGCGCTCGGCCAGCTTGAGGTCGGTGAGCGTCACCGGGTAGAAATTGTCGTCCGCCAAGGCGATGAAGCGGAAGCCTTTGCGGCGCAGTTCCACCACTTCCTGGATCACCATGTCCGAGGTGCGCTGCCGCGGTTTCTGTCCATCGGTGCGCCATACCGAGCAGAACGAGCAGTGCTTGGCGCAGCCGCGAACGGTCTGCACGGAGGCCCACATGTAGCGGTTCGGCGGCAACAGATCCCAGCGGGCTTCGCGCAGAAATTCGGGTTCCACGCGGCCGCCGTCGTAGATTTGTCTCGGCGTGCCGCTCGCGAAGTCCTTCAGCACTTGGGCCCAGATCAGGTCGCCGTCGCCTTTAACGGCGGCGTGGCCCCCACCCAACTCCAAGGTTTCTTCCGGGTACAAGGAGGCGTGTATGCCGCCAAAGACCACGAACGCTCCCCGCTCGCGCGCCATTTTACCCACTGCGTAGCCGCGCAGCGCATTGCCGGTGTGGATGCCGATGCCCACCACGTCGCCGGGCGCGATATCGGAGGGGTCGAGACGCTCTAACGTTTCATCGCAAATTTTTGGATCGCCGTAAATGGAAGGTGTCGCGGCCGCCAAAACGAATAACCAGCGGGGCGTGATCACGGCCGTACCAAAGGCGGTATCACTTGGATTGATCAGGTGTATTTTCAAAGATGATTAGCCTCGTCTCTGGGTGACGGAGTCTCTCGCTGGCCTTGGCTCCCAGCCAGCCTCCACTGGGCCGAGTCTAGAACCGGACGGAGCAACGCTCCAAACAATACTTGATTAGTGTAACACCGCGAGCCGGACCGCGGAAAGTCAACCGCTCGCGACTCTCGCGGCTTTTGCGATTCCGCGAGCGTGACCGGGCGAAGGACGGAAAGCTGCGATGGGACTTGGTATGGAGAGGGCGGACACTCTTCGAAACTTTTCGGATGACACCTCGCGAGCCGTAGCGAGATCTGGGAACGGACTACTTAGAGCACGTCGACATACAACGCCAGTCGCTCGCCCGCCGATTGAAAAAGCCCGGCCGACTGCCTCGATCCCCGAATTCGAAATGCTACTCCGGCCACCAGTTCTGCCAGTGAGCAGCCTGTCCCTTCAATTCTTGTATACTCGTCCCATGCGTGACCAAACTCTCACTCGGCGAACCGTGATTGCCAGTGCCGCGTTCGTGCCGTTGGCGGCGTTGACAGCCACTGCTCAGGCTAAGAAGCTGGCGCTTACACCCGTGCAGCGGCGCACTTTGGAGGCGATACTGGACCGGCTGGTTCCCAAAGACGAACTAGGGCCAGGGGCGGTGGAAATGGGCGCGGCCGAATATATTGACCGATCGCTGGCGGATGCGCTTGCCGCTGAGAAGGTGGCGTTCCTTGCGGGGTTGACGCGTACCGACCAGTTCGCCACCGCATCGCAAGGCGCCGCGTTCGCGGAGCTTTCCGGCGAAAAGGGAGACGCCGTGCTCACCGCCATGGAAGCCGGTACCGCCGGCGGCTTTTCCGACGCGCAAGGCTTCTTCAACCGCGTGCGGCGGCTGACGCTCGAAGGGATGTTCGGCGACCCCTATTACGGCGGCAACAAGAATTTCGCGGGCTGGGATCTGATTCGCTACCCCGGCGCGAAACTCGCCGTCACTCCGCAGGATCAAAGAATGAGCGCTGTACCCACGCCCGTTCGCAGGTCCGTGTGGGGCGATCAGCATGGCCACTAATCTGAAACCCGTCGACGTCGCGGTGGTGGGATTGGGAGCTGCCGGGGGGGTGGCCGTACTGCCGCTCGCGCGTGCCGGCATGAAGATAGCCGCCCTGGAAGCCGGAAGCTGGATGAAGACCACCGACTTCAAGGCCGACGAGATTTACAACAACGTCCACCGGCGCGTGACAACCGGAACGAAAGTGTGGGACGAGCTTCCCACGTTCCGCACCGGTCCGGGTCGGCCCGCGCGCCGCGTGGCGACGGTCCCGCCGATGATGAACGCCGTGGGCGGCACCTCCATTCACTATTACGCGAATAGTTGGCGCTGGCAGCCGTGGGATTTTGAAGCGCGGTCGGAAACCATCAAGCGCTATGGGGCAAGCGCGTTACCCAAAGGGACCACACTTGAAGACTGGCCGGTGACGTATGCGGACCTGGAACCCTACTACGACTTGATCGAATATGAGATCGGCGTCTCCGGCAAAGCGGGCAACCTGCAAGGCACGATCGACGAGCGCGGCAACGTGTTTGAAGGGCCGCGCAAACGCGAGTACCCGATGCCGCCTCTACGGGACACCGAGTTTACAGAGATGCTCCAGGGCGCTGCGAAAAAGGCCGGGTTCCATCCGCATCGCTCACCCGCGGCGATCAATTCACAGACGTATCAGGGGCGCTCCGCGTGCGCCTACCACGGCTATTGCGATACCGGCGGCTGCCATATTAACGCCAAGAATTCCACGGCGGTCACCACCATCCCCTCGGCGCTGAAGACCAAGAATCTGACCATCTACGAACGCGCGCACGTAACCCGTATCGTGACGGACAGCAACGGCAAGGCCATTGGCGTTCGATATGTGCGCGACGGCCAGGAATATTTCCAGCCGGCCGACGTGGTGTTGCTCTCTTCCTACACGTATGAAAACGTGCGCCTGTTGCTGCTTTCGAAATCGAAAGTATTTCCCAATGGACTTTCGAACAATAACGGGC
>CAMAUG010000399.1 GCA_945861255.1 Candidatus Sulfopaludibacter sp. SbA3 | reverse complement strand
CGGGTTCCTGAGCCTGATTCCTTACATCGGCCTTCCGCTGGCTCTGGCTCCACCCCTGGTGGCTGCCTTGCCGGTATCCAGAGATCCCGCGCTGTATTTGTTCTTGACAATCGGTGTGGCGATGCTGCATTTACTGGGCCTGAATCTTCTGTATCCCAAATTCGTGGGGGCGCGCGTGCATCTGAATCCGCTGGTGGTGACGGTGGCGCTCATGTTCTGGGGCATGTTGTGGGGCGGCATCGGACTGGTGCTCGCGATCCCGCTGACAGCGGCGCTCAAGGCAGTCTGCGATCACGTCGGTGGTTTGAAGCCGTACGGAAGACTGCTCGGCGATTGAGCGTGGCCGTGCGTCCGGCACGCGTTCGTGCTTTGGTGGGTGCCCGCCGCCCGCATCCCCACACACGGAGCCGCACACCCGCCGCGCACCCGCCCACGTCCGGAGCGCCCACCTGTCACCGCGCCCCCGCGCACCGTCGCGGCGTTAGACTTGAAGAGCCGTGAGCAAACGCTTCGCACTGATGTTCGCCGCCGGCCTCGGCGTTGTGGCCGCGCTCATTTTCTTCCTGTTCATCGGGACGCAGGGGGCGCATCTCCGCCTGGAGGGTAGGATTCTCAAAGTGCGCGTGCTCGCCTTGAGCGGCAGCGGCGCGTCGCTGGTGATGGTGGATTTCCGCGTGACGAATCCTTCGGACGTGCCCTTTGTGATCGACTCCGTAAGATTGCGTGTTCAGCCGGCCACCGGCGAACCATCCGTGAGCACGACGATTTCGAAGCCTGACATCGACAACGTGTTTCAATACGCGAAACTACTGGGCCCCAAGTACAGCGACGTGCTGGGCCTGCGGGACCGCATCGCCCCCCACCAGAGTTTCGACCGCATGGTGGGCGCGCGTTTTGAAATGACCGAAGCGGCGGTCAATGCCAGGAAATCCTTGCAGCTTGAAATCGAAGACGTGGATGGGACCGTCGCGCTGATTTCCGGGAAACAGGCGGAACCGTGATCTCGACCGAAATCGTGGACGTAGTGCAAGGGTGTCCGGCGGCACGCATTCCGGTGGACCTCGACTACTTCATCATGGGTCATGGGTGGAAGCAGGTGGGCCAAGGCGTCAGTAACGACCAAGGCCTTATCGAAACCTTCGGCGAATCGCCCGCTGCGGGCATCTATCGCCTGTCTTTCGACGTGGCTTCATACGCGCCGGATGCATTGTTCCCTTCGATCTCGGTGGTGATCGAAGTGCGGAACGCTGACGCCGATTACCATCTGCCTTTGCTGCTCAGCGGATACAGCTACACCATCTATCGCGCATGATGGTACGCGTTAAAGTGATTCTCCGCGGCGCCCGGACAGATTGGGCCGTTGCGATGGCGGACGGCACACCGTAGGTGGGCATCGCGAGCATCGTTTCACGCCGCTGTGCCACACTGGAAGGCAATGCATTCGACCAGAGTCGCGACATTTCTGCTAGGCGCCTGGGTGGCTTGCTGTGTATTCATGGATGTGTTGGCCATCCAGAACTTGCGCCTTCCGGCACGGTTTCTTGCAGCGCCCATCGCGCCGGCCGCCGCCATCGTCCAGGTCCCGGGCGCGGATCAGGTGGCGCTTCTGCTGCGGCACTTCGCCGCCGAACAGAACCGCTATTTCTATTCCAATTGGGAGTTGCTTCAGATTCCCGTCGCGCTGGTGCTGGCGATGGTGATCTTCATCGCCACCGACCGGCGCATTTTCGGGCCCTTTCTGGTGGGGTTGATGCTGGTTCTGGTGTTGTTCCAAGCCTTCGCCATAACGCCGGAATTGGGCTTCCGCGGGCGCGACGTCGATTTCCCTCCGGGCAGCAACAGCGTGGGCGCGCAGGCACGGCTGTGGGTGCTCACGCAAGTCTTCATCGGAGCGGAAGTGGCAAAATTGTTGTTTGGTTGCATTGCCGCCAGTTACTTGTTCGCCTACAAGTCCCGCCGCCGTTCGCGCTCGAACGCCTCGACCGCCGTGGAGCTCTGAGGCCTACGCGTTCTTGGCAGCGGCCGCGGCGCCGGGACGCTTGCGGAATCGCGAAAATAGCGCCAAGCCCGCGAAGGCAGCACCCACCATTGTGTACGTCGCCGGTTCCGGATTGAGGGTCGCGTCGACGCCTCCAACACGGAATTGTTGAAAGCGATCGAGCTGTACGCCGCTGAAAACAGAAACGCTCTGAATGCGCGTCCCTCCGTCCGTTGTGATGGTTAGGAAATTGGACCCGTTCGAGACACTAAGCACATACTGTTGAATGGCTCCCACTGTGGGGGTCACCGTCACGGTCGCCGTTCCCGCGACGCCGGAGAATACCGGGTTGAAGATCAGGCTTGTGAAGGTGCCATTTTCCGCCTGAACCGTGAGGCTGTCCAGGTTGCCATCTTCCGCCTCTACACGTGCCTGTCCTCCTTCGCCCAGCAGGTTCTCCGAACCCGTGAAGGTGAAGACCACGCCACCCTGCGTTATGCCCTGGATGGTCTGGGCGGGTCCCAGCAAGAGCGAAGGATTGTTAAAGAAGATGTTTTCGTCCCCCGGTAGAGAATTGTTGCCGTCCGAAAAAAGTATGGACGCCTGTGCCGATAACGCGCTCACCAGAAAGGCGATAAGTAGGCCGATGCGATTCATGATAGAGTCCTACTCAATTGATACACTAAATTGTCCCCGTAAACCATAGTCAATACAGATGGTTAGTACTGGGAAGAGCCACTCCGAAGGTCCATGCCGCACCGTGGGTTACTTGTTCAATCCCCGCTAGCGTGAGCGTTCCCGGTGGGTTGGTCGGCGAGGCGTCCTGCCGCGCCCCAATGGCGTGCGCGCAATCCTGCGGCTGTTAGTCTCATAAGCGCCCCCGGACGCATGGGCGAGGCTTGATAATGAGGGAATGAAGTAAAGGACATCGGTAGCGCGGCGGTTGCGTGCCGCCGCGCTGCAAGGCTTCCGTTATGACCAAACAATTCATCCTAAGCATGTTCTTGGCGGTGGCGGCACTGGCATCTGACGGGG
>CAMAUG010000398.1 GCA_945861255.1 Candidatus Sulfopaludibacter sp. SbA3 | reverse complement strand
GTGGAGGAGGAGCTAAGGTACTGGTTATTGTTTCTTCGGGGGCGCAACAGGGGGATTCCCGCAGTCGCTTTGAATCAATATATATTGAGCATTAACGTTTCCAGGTGGCACTGGGTAGTCTTTTCTCGTTTTAGCCACACAGTCGTCGTATTTCTTTTTGTCTGCTGCATAGAAATGGAGCTGACCATCGACGATCCGAAAGCCTACGCGCGTCCCTGGACGGTGAAACTTCCGTGGGCCCTCGTGCCAGATACCGACTTGTTGGACTGGGTCTGCGAGAACGAGAAGGACCGGCCGCACATGGTCGGCAAGTAGCGCGCCTACATCGCCTCCATGGCCGCTTCACTGACAGGCGCGCGTTTACGGCGTGGGCGACGCGGTCATGGACGGTGCCAGCGTGGCCTGATCGGCGAATGCCATCTTGATGGCGTGGTCACGCAGGTCTTCCGGCCAGGCGGCCACCAGATCGCCGAATCTGGAGCGGTCGTAGGCGAACAGCGCGCGCGCGGCTTCTTCAAAACCGGGCAGGTTACCGGCAATCGCCGACATGAAACGATACGCCCTTTCCTGGGCGGCGCGAATTCGATCCCGGTCGCCACTGGAGCGGCGGGCTTCCTCAACCAGCTTCCGCAGGGCTACCGAAGCCCCACCCGGCTGCGTTCCCAACCACTCCCAGTGGCGGGGAAGCAGCGTCACCTCGCGGGCAACGACGCCAAGCCTTGGACGGCCCCGCCCACGCGGTTCCCCGGCGGGTTCAGCCGCCTCGATGTGCGGCGCAAGGGGCGCGGGCGCGCCGCGTTGTGCGAGGCGGGCGACAACCTCTGCCGCGGTGCCTCGCGTATCCAGGTCGATCATCCGGCCCGTGGTGTCGTCATAGATGATGACTTGAGCAGAGCCTCGGTTTTCGATCATCTTCTTGACTACAAGGGCGACTTCAGGGAGCGGGCCGGAGGAGAGGCGTTCATGGCCCGCAAACGCGGTGCAGGGAGTCTGTAGGAATGCATTCATAGGGGCCTCCCCTTACAATATACCCGGGTGAAATCAAATGTCAATATCATCCGGATATAAATGCAGCCGACTTCGACCGCGCTACAAGGCCCCCAGCCACTTCACTGGCAGATGCGCACCCACGGCGTTGGCCAAACGCTCATCGGCGGTGACGAGCGTGGCGTGTTCAGCAACGGCGAGGGCCAGGTAGATGCTGTCATAGAACGTGCGCTGGTATTGCAGGCTGATGTCGAGGGCCAATTCCAATAGATTCACGGAAGCGAACGTCGGCAGAGCCAAAGCCTTCGTCGTACGGACCGCGTCGAGCGCCAATTCCGGCGTGCAGCGTCCCTGGCGGACGGCTTTCCACATGACGTTGCCAAATTCCGGCCAGAACAGATCGGGTACCAGGAAGGTGATGTGGCGCTCGTGATGCCGGTTGAGAAGATCCACGGCCGCGTCCACGAGGGTTTCCGCAACAGGTAGGCACCATTTCACCGCGACGCTCGCATCGGGAACGATCAGGTTCAACGTTCGCGATCCTCGCGAATCATTTCCTCAGCGCTCGGAAATGGGCCCGGAGACAACGGTTTGACATTGCGCAACTGTTCCATGCGCTTGAGCAGATCCCGGCGCCGCTTCAACTCGGCCGCGGCCGGAACATCGCGCTTGAGCAGGGCGATGACTTCGCCGGCGATCGACTTGCTGTTCCGCTTGGCGCGTTTCCGCAGCGCCTCATACAAATCGTCCGGAACGTTTTCCACGTACAACGTGGCCATAGGGGTTACCTAGGAGCATCCTAGCACATCCCTAGGGATCGATCAGCCCTGCGATGTTCCGCACTCCGGACAAAACTTCGCCGGCCTGGGGATGGACAGTCCGCAATTGGTGCAAAACTTCGCCGCCGTGCCGGTGGCGCCGGCTGCCGGCGGAGTTGCGACCGCAATGCCTCCCTGAGGTTGCAGGGAGCTCACGATCTGCTGGGCCATCACTTGGCCCGCCGCCAGACCGGCGCCGATCCCGACGCCCGCGCCTGCCGCGCCGCCCTCGTTGGCCGCGGCGATGGGAAGGGAATTCGCCACTTGATACTGCGTGAAGCGGCTGAGATCGCCTACCATGTTCATGCCGATGCGCGCGTCAAGCGCTTTCTGCAATTCCTCGGGTAAAGACAGATTCTCCACCACGAAAGTGTCCAGTGCCAGGCCCAGGTCCACGAACGTAGGTTGCAGCGCATCGGCGATCCGCTGCGCCAGCTCCATCTGATTGGCGGCCATATCGAGGAAGGGAACCGAGCTTTGCGCGAAAACGTCCGCCATGCGCCCCACGATGGTATTGCGAAGCTGGTTTTCAATATCGACGACGCGATACAGATCGCGCGTGCCGCTGAGCTTCTGGTGAAACACGCGCGGGTCGAACACGTGCCAGGAATACATACCGTAGCCACGCAGCCGCACCGCGCCGAATTCCTTGTCGCGGATGCTGATGGGCGTGGCGGTGCCCCACCTCTGAGCGGTCTGCATACGCGTGGAGAAGAAGTACACGTCGCTCTTGAACGGCGATTCAAACTTCTTGTCCCAGTTCATCAGGTCCGTCAGTAACGGCAAATTCTGCGTGTTCAACGTGTACAGACCGGGGCCGAATACATCCGCCAAGCGTCCTTCGTTGATGAACACGGCCATTTGAGACTCGCGCACCGTCAAGCGGGCATTGTTCTGGATTTCCATCTCCGCCATGGGATAGCGGCTGGCCAGAATTCCGCCTTCGTCCTCAGTCCATTCAATAACGTCGATAAACTGCTGGGAAAGAAAATCAAGCAGCGGCACGGTGGTCCTCCAGGTTCGTTGTTAGGGTTCAATCCTCAACACAGACTACGCTTCTCCAACTATCGTTGTTCCGGCGAAAAAACCTTAGCCCAAGTTCGTCACGAAACAGGCGAAACCGACGTAAGTCATTGAGAATCGGTTCAGGCGATCGCCGAGTCTACACTACATTTGCGATTGAACTGGAGATGTTCGGGCAGGCGGATGCCGAGTTG
>CAMAUG010000397.1 GCA_945861255.1 Candidatus Sulfopaludibacter sp. SbA3 | reverse complement strand
ACCGCTTGCCAACAGCTCCTGAAAACGCTCGCGCGTGTGGTGCTGAATCTCTCGCGCCTGTTCGGGCTGGGCTTTCTTGACCGTTGAGATGTCGTTAGGAAGCGGAAGACGCGCCTCAATCACGGGCTGTGTACGCTCGCGCGCGATGTGCCATTCGGCCACCAGGCGGTCCGTCGGCAGCCCGCTCTGCAGGCGGCTGCTGGAGGAGCCATAGAGATTCGGAATGTACTGCCGGACCACGGCGCCCAGCTTTTCGATGTTGAAATACGCGTTCTTTATTTCCAGCGGATCGAACGTCCACTCGACCAACCCAATGCCGCGTGCCAGCGCGGCTTCCCGCTGCGCCCTTTTTAATAGATAGCCGGCATCGGAGTCTTGATACTCGGGCAAGACTCCCAGCATGTGGCTGTGCAGATAAACGGATCCGTCCGGTTTGACTCCCGGTATGGCCAGGCAGAATCCAAACATGAAGCCGCCGTCGAACGCGCCCAACAGGTGCCCACCGATACTCTTGGCCACCACTAAAAAACGAACGGGAAGAATGTCCAGATCCTGCCAGCCCCAGACGATGCGTTGCAGCTGCACGGCATCTGCGTACTCGGCGTGGTTCGATAGTTCCCGGATCTCCGTCATACGCCTTTTTGCTTGGCCGCCTGCCACAGCGCTTCCATCGCCGCGATACCCGCTTCGGGCAGTGTCTTGCCCTGCGCCTCCACGCCTGCCTCCACGTGCGCGAAGCGGCGCCGGAACTTCGCGTTGGTTCTTCGCAGGGCCTGTTCCGGGTCCACCTTCAGGAAGCGCGCGATGTTGACGACGACGAAGAGCAGATCGCCAAGCTCGTCCTCGACGCGCTCCAGCGCACCGTTCTCTTGCGCGGCACTCTTACGCGCTTCACTTTCGCGCGCGCCACTTTCGTGCGCGCTGTATGCGCGCGCTTCATGGAGTTCGCCCAATTCCTCACGCAGTTTGTCGAACACCTGCTCGATGTTTTCCCAATCGAAGCCGGCTCGCGCCGCGCGCGATGCGATTTGCGACGCTTCCACCAAGGCGGGCAGGGAACGCGGCACGCCTTCGAGCAGGCCCTTTGGTTGGGACTTGCCTTTGTTCTCTTCCGCCTTGATTTCATCCCATCGCCGGCTGACGTCGTCGGCGGTGCGCGCCTCGCCATCGGCGAAAATATGCGGATGACGCCGGACCAGCTTGCTGCAGATGGCGTGGACGGAATCGGAGATATCGAAGCGGCCTTCCTCTTTGGCCATTTGCGCGAAGAACACGGCTTGCAGCAGCACATCGCCGAGTTCATCGGCGAGGCCCTCCCAATCGCGCGCGTCGACGGAATCCATCACCTCGTAGGTTTCTTCCAATAGATAGCGCTTAATGGTGTCGAAGTTCTGTTCGCGATCCCACGGGCAGCCGTCCGGCGCGCGCAGGCGGGCCATGATTTCCACCAGGCGCTCGAAGCCCGGGCCGGCGGGTAGTTTCGCTTCTGACATGCGGGACTTTTCAGCGTATCACGCGGTTCCCGCGGTCAACATCCATTGCAGGATGCCGGCGGGCGCCGCGCCGAATGCGGTCACGTCAATGCGCGCCATTGCACCCGTGGGGAAATGGACCATCACGCGGGTCGAGCCCAGCAAGTAGGCTACGGCCGCCGAAAACAGCGGCTCGTGGCCGCATAACAAGATGGCCGGCTCGTCCCGATGCAGGCGGATCTGCTCCCATAGGTGTTCGGGTGAAGCCTCCGGCACAAGCGATGGGCACCGCACCAGCTTGCCTTCGTAGCCCAGTTCATGCGCGGCGATCTCCGCCGTTTCAAGCGCGCGCCTGTAGGGGCTAGTCAGGATCAGTGAAACGCGCGCGCCTGCACCATGCGCGCGCTCCAGCACACGCCGTAATTGCGCGCGGCCCTCTTCAGTCAGGCGGCGGTTGACATCGCCGCCCGCGGCAGCGTTCTCTGCTATGGCGTGACGGAGGAGATAGAGTTCCATATCCTAGGGTATCGCTGCGGCTCTCCCCTGCAACTGCTCACACCGCCGCGTTTGCTCGCCCGTTGAGGAGGGAAAAGGGAGTGCCGGGGTCTGCTCGTCGCGGACCGCCAATTTTTGTCATGAGCGGACGCGAGTCATTTAGGCCTACCGCCACGCTTACCGGGAACTCACTTTCGCCGTGGCGCGTTTCTCTTCCGCACGGGCCCCCGAGAGAATGAGGGGCATCGAATAATTCCCTTCATGACACGCATATTCGTAGATTGGATCCTTGCTCAGTGTCATCGGGATCTCCCCAGACCATGGCGCGGTGAAGATGCCCGGGGCGTCCACCGTGAATTGATAAAGCAGTATGCCGGGAGCGGTACGGGTGAAGCGCTCCGTCACGCGCATCTTCTCATCGGTGCGCTTACCGGTATTTGCAAAAAACCAGTTGCGCCTACCGTTGAAGTTCGTGGTTTCCACCATCAACGTGTCGCCTTCCCAGCGGCCGCGCGGCTCGCCCAGCCATTGGCGGACGTTGTCATTCGGGCGCCCGTCTACTGGAATAATGCGGACGTCGTGGATCATCTCCGCCGCAATCGCTACGTGGTTGTTCGTTAGAACGATGTGATACGTGTTGTTGTAGGCTCCGGGCAGCATGGGAGGTCCGGCCTGGCCACCGGTGAGACACCGGTCCATGTTACTGAGATTCTCAGGGCCGTCGAACGCATGAGTTTTCTGATATTCCCGATCGGCGTCGAGTCTGCGCTTGGCTTCAGGAGTGAAAGGCGGCACTTTTCCATCTTTGGGGTCCGTTACGATGGAAGTACGCAACGTGGTCACCACCTTCTTTGAATCCTCAAGGAACACCGCGTTATAATCCCCCACTCCGCCCGGCCCGCCTCGAGGACCGCCGACCGACGCGGCGCAGTTTGAATTCTGGATGTAGACGACACACGGGGCCCCTTTTACTCGCGCGTTGTCATCGCGCTTGGTGCCCTGCTCCACTGCCTGAACTTCGTCAGGCCGCAGAAACTCCCGGCCGGCGAAAGAATCCGGCCGCTG
>CAMAUG010000396.1 GCA_945861255.1 Candidatus Sulfopaludibacter sp. SbA3 | reverse complement strand
ATGATCGGTGGACGGCGCGCGGCCATCTCGTTCTCCGGCCTGACGCCCCAACTGGCCGGAATCTACCAGATCAACACGGAGGTCCCGGAGGGAGTGGTCGGCGACGCCGTCCCGGTGGTGGTGACCACGGGCGGCCTTGCCAGCCAGGCGGCGGCAATCGCGGTAAGGTAGAACATTACCCGCATGAGAGCCGCTGTCCTTTCAAACTTCGGAGTCCCGCTCCAACTCGCCGAACTGCCCGTCCCCGAACCGGGCCCCGGCGAGCTGCTGATCCAGGTGCGCGCCTGCGGCGTGTGCCATTCCGACCTGCATCTAGCCGAAGGGGATTGGGACCTGCTCAAGCGCATCACCAAGATGCCGCTGGTGCTCGGGCACGAGATTACCGGCGTAGTTGCCGCGATGGGTCCCGACACCGATGGGTTTTCCCTGGGCGACCGCGTGGGCGTGCCGTGGCTCCACTGGACCTGCGGAAAGTGCGAGTACTGCGTCAGCGGCCGGGAGACCTTGTGCGGCGAACAGGCGATCACGGGAGTAACCGTGGACGGCGGCTACGCGGAGTACGTGAAGGCAAAAGCCAGCCACGTGGCGCGCGTGCCTGACAACCTTTCGTTGGAGGAAGCCGCGCCGCTGTTCTGCGCCGGGCTGACGGTCTACAAGGCGCTCAAGTCGTCTGGCATTCGCGCGGGCGAAACGCTGGCCGTGTTTGGTATCGGCGGGCTTGGACATTTGGCGGTGCAGATCGCGGTCGCGCAGGGAGTGAGGGTGGCGGCCATCGACATCGCGCCCGCCAAGCTTGAGTTGGCGAAGGAGTGCGGCGCCACTTGGCTGATCGACCCCGCCAAGGAACAGCCGCGCAAGGCGCTGCGGAGCGTGGGCGGAGCTCATGTCGCCATGGTGTGCTCCGGCGCGAAGTCGGCCTACGAGACCGCGTTCCCATGCGTGCGCAAGGGCGGAACCCTGGTGGTGGTGGGCATGCCCGCCGACCCGATTCCCGTGTCTGCGGTCACGCTGGTGGCCGGCGAGCTGCGCATCATCGCCTCCGCCGTGGGTACGCGCGCGGACTTGGCCGAACTGCTGGAGCTAGCCTCGCGCGGCGGCATCCGTTGCCGTTACGAGACGCAGCCACTGGCCAACGCCGCGGATGCGCTGGACCGGATGAAGCGGGGCGAGATCACGGGCCGCGTGGTGCTGACGCCGGATCGGGAGTAACAACAGAGGGGCCAATCCCCGGAATGTAGCCGCACAGAGGCGATGCTCCGTTCCGGCTGTCAACGCTGGGTTGGTGCTACACTCGGGCGCATGGTCGTTCTGGCGATGCTCGCTTGGATGCAGGCGCTCCGAAGGATGCGGCGGATTTGAAGAGCATCGCGATGCGGGCGGCTGCCGCCGGTGAATAGAGACCGGTTCGGAACCCGTAGGATTTTCTGGCAGTGACTTTCGCTTCGTTGTTGAGGCCCTCGATTACGCCACTGGAAAACTCCTTCCTGACGCGAAGTAGTGGAGGAGCAGTTCGCGGTGGGCGCGTAGATCTCTGGCGACGTTTCTTCATTCATCGATTCGATCCGCGAGCATCCCTTGGCGACACCACTCGCCCGATAGTACAGGTTGCGGTTGACACCGTTCTGGCGCAGGAAGCCGTGGAGCGACCGCCGCCAGTTGCGTCGATGGCGATCCGGTTTTCAGATCAGCTCTGGACACGGCATGTTGAGCGGGAAGCGTTCGATGGGCCTGAGCAATGCTCAAGCGGTGCCGGAAGGACGCTGGACTGCCAGAGCTGTTCTCGCCGCTTTCGCTCCGCGTCGCGGTGGTGACAGACCTTCTCAAACAGGACGTGCCGCTCGAAGACGTGCAGCACCGCGCCGGGCATCGACTCGAAGACGACGAAATCTACGACCGCAGGCGGCGAAGCGTCACAACATCGTGGAGCGGATTTCCATATGTGCGTGAGAGCGGACATTGTCACACTCCACCGGGACCAAGAGGCGGCACCGGGACCCGCTCCCGGAAACATCACATAACTAACGTGATCTTCCTACCGGTGCGGTACCGGACGCCCCCCCCCCCTACGTGTCCGTCCTACGAGGAAGTGGCACTATGGTCTCGACTCGGCGTTCCGCGTTGACATAAAATTCAACCCAGTCGCCGTCTCTAAGCCCAGCTTCGTCGAAGCTGTGAAAGTGATCTTGAAATCGGAACGCCAGTTTGATGTTCGGGTCCTCAGATGTGACGATGAAACCCAATCCATCTGGTCCGACATCAATCAAGCGTCCCCGATGAGGACTGTCGCTCTTGAGCATTCTTCAACCTCTCGCCGCGCACGGCCTCCTCAGGCGCGGCCTCCCGTTTCGCGGTCTCCCGTTTAAGAGACGGAGGGCACGCTCAGCCCTCATTCCCTGATCGCACCTGAAGCCCCTGTCTATAGGGCCAGACGGCCCCTACCGGAGAGAACCACGTCCGGCACCCTCCTTAATGGAGTAGTGGAAATCACCGGAGGAAAATCTCAATAGATTTTGCACCCGCGACCCAGCCGGTGGTGACCGTTCCAAATCAGGCGCTCTTGGAATGTCCGTACCGCATTGATTCACATGGCGTTCCGTACCGAACTGACAGTGACTCAGTTCGGCGTCAGTCGCATTAAATTTGTTTAATCACGCCTACGCATGGTACCATTCTCCCAAGGGCAGTGGTGGTAAGCCTGCTGGCATGACTTTTTCCCAGCCATCGCCCTTCCATAGACTTAAACCGGCAGCATAGTAATATGGAACAACGAAGAGGGCATCTCTTTGATCTTGGCCCAGATGGCCTTGGTTTTGTAACGGACGCCCGAACAACCTGGGCGTTTCGTTACCCTGCAATCGGATCAGGCTTAGCTCCAAATATCGCTGCTTTTCTGAAGCTAGAAGGTTCTCCCGTCTTCTTTAGTGTAGAAGCGCATAGGATCACAACCATAATCAGAGATGCAGCGGCTCAACAGAAGGCATCGAAGTCCATGACTGCGGCTGCTGGCGCAGATTACTAATATTCGGTGTGTCCAAACTTTTTCTGCGTCCGTGCCTACATCCGGTTCCAGGCACTATGGAGCGACAGTGGGTGCCCTCGTGTGATAATTCATGGTGGCGTCCGAACTCT
>CAMAUG010000395.1 GCA_945861255.1 Candidatus Sulfopaludibacter sp. SbA3 | reverse complement strand
CAAATCGATGGAATCCTGTAGCATACTCGCCGTACCCCAATTCGCCATCTCGGCGATATGCGAGGCCAGCCGTCCGGCCGTCATGGATCTTTCGTGCGGCGCCCATCCGTATTTTTCTTCCGGCAGGCGCTCGATCACCGTTCGCGCGGTGGCCATTTCATGATCGAATTCGGGAAGCAGTGCGGTACTCAGTGACATGGGAATCCTCCGTTCTTAAATAAGTGAACTACATCGAGCCTTCGTCGGCGCTCGGTCCGTAAATGGACGGCACGGCCGCGCCGGTCAGGCGCAGGTACACAGTCAACTGGCCGCGGTGGTGAATCCAGTGATTCATCAGGATGGAGCGAAGCACCGCGACTTTGGGCATGCTGATCAGCGTTTTCCCGTCGTTCAGCAGCGACCAGGACTTCATCATGTCCGCATCGCTCATTCCGGCGATGGAGGCGCGCGTGTCCTGGATAGTGGCGTTGTATTGGGCCAGCAGTTGCTGCCGGTTAGCCGCCTCAATCACCTTGTACTCGCCCTTGGCGAAGTCCATGGAATCGGCTTTGGCTACTGCGGTCCCAAAATACGGAATCTCCGCGACGTGGCAGGCCAGCCTGCCGAGCGTCATGGATTTCTCATGCGGCGTCCAGCCGAACTTGTATTCGGGAACACGCTCCAATGTCCTGAGCGTGGTTGCCGCTTCGTGATCGAACTCAGGGAGCAGGATATCGCTCAGTTTCATAGCAGGCACATTATAACGCGCGGGTGGGGCTGCCGGAAACGGGGCTCGCAGTGCATGTCACAGCCCTTTTTCTTCCTTCATCACCAGAGGCGCGACTGCGAGCGGGTTCGGAAATTCGTTCACCCGCGGATGCGGTAGACTGGTTTCTTCCGGCGGAGTGCGTTTTGCTTCCGCGAATCCCATGCTGGAACAGATCGGGCGCTATAAGATTCTCGGCGAACTAGGCAAAGGCGCCATGGGCGTTGTGTACAAGGCTCAAGATCCGTCCATCGGGCGCCTGATCGCGATCAAGAGCATCCGTTTGGACGCGCTCACTGAACCATCCGAGCGCCAGCGTTTGCGGGACCGGCTGTTCCGCGAAGCCCAGTCCGCCGGCATTCTTTCACACCCTAATATCGTCACCATCTACGACATCGCCGAGGAAGATGGCATGGCGTACATTTTCATGGAGATGGTCAACGGTCCGCCCATGGACGCGCTGCTGAAGGCGGAGCAGCCTCCCGACGGCGAGACGCTGTTGAGCATCTTACGCCAGATGGCAATCGCGCTCGATTACGCGCATAAGAAGGGCATCGTCCACCGCGACATCAAGCCCGCCAATATTATGGTGCACGAAGACGGCACCGCGAAGATCACAGACTTCGGCGTCGCCAAGATCGTCTCGCAACAGATGACCCAGGCCGGGACCATCCTGGGGACGCCCAGCTACATGGCGCCGGAGCAGATTCAAGGCGCCGCGATCACGGGCCGCACGGATCAGTTTGCCCTGGCGGTGATCGCCTACGAAATTCTGACCGGTGAGAAACCCTTCGTGGCCGAGCATCTGACCACGTTGATGTTCAAGATCGTGCGTGAGGATTTCGTTCCGCCGCATCGCCTGAATCCCACCCTCATGCCGTTGGTGCAGTCCGTGATGCAAAAGGCGATGGCCAAGAACGCGGACGACCGCTACCCCAGTTGCGTGGAGTTCGTGAACACGCTGGCGGCAGCGCTGCATGCCTCCGATCGCTGGATGCCGCTGCCCCACGGCGCCAGTCACAACATGCCGACCGGCGGGTCGCAAGACAAGCTCTCGACAACCATGCAGGAGACTCTGGCGGAAACGATGGCAGCCGCGCCGCCGCCGAAACGGAAGCCACCATCGGAAGCCGAAGGCGCCGGCCGGGGCGACGGGCAGCCTGCGGCGCTTGCCGAAGCGGAGGCGTCCGCTGAAACGGCGCCGCGGTCAGCCGATGGCCCGCAAGGTGACGGCAAAACGGCGCTGGAACAGCAATCGTCCGCGGAGATCAGGCCCCTGCCCGCAATGGCGCCGGTTCGGCCTGAACCGTCCGTGGATGCTCCACCCGCCCAGCCAAGCCGTGCAGGGTTATGGATCGCCCTGGCGGCTGCGGTTGCAGTGATAGCGGCGGGATTGTATTTTGTGATGCAACGCGATGGTAGTGCGGAGCCACCCGCGGCAGCCGGTCCGGCGGAGCCGGCGGCGCAGGCGGACGCGAACCTGCCTGCGGCGCAACCAACCACGCCCCAGACAACGGCTCCAGCGGCAACGCCCGCACAACCGGTGGCGGCCGCTCCGGCAAAAGCTGTTCCGCCGGCGCCTCCACCAGCGCCGACCGAAGCTACGTTTCAGCTCACCACCAACCCGGCGGGCGCCGAAGTTGTTTTCGACGGTAACAACGATCTGCGCTGCACCAGCCCGTGCGCGCTGAACCTGGCCATAGGACGCCACACGCTGACTGCGCGCCGCGAGGGATTCCGCGAAACACAGCGTGTGTTTTCCTTGCCCAATGACCCCGGCCTGATCGTGAATCTGGAGGCGACGTCCGGCACGCTCATGCTAGCCACCAACCCGCCCGGATTGACGATTATCGTCGACAACCAGGAGCAGGCGCGCAAGACTCCAGCGAGCCTCACGCTCAGCGTCGGGCAACATCGCGTCCAAGTGATGAAGGGCAGCGAGCGCCAGGAGTTCACCGTCGAGATCCGCGACGGGGTCATCAGCCAGAAGAATATCGAGTGGGAAAATTAGGTTGCGCCGGTAGGATGGCGCGTTGGCACGGTAGCGCGCCGGTAGCCGCGAAACGCTCTCGCGAAATTCGCGTATCGGACGACCGCCCTAGTCGCGCACGGTAGCGTCGAGGAACGCGCGCAGGCGGTGGCTACGGCTGGGATGGCGCAGCTTGCGTAGAGCCTTGGCTTCGATCTGGCGGATGCGTTCGCGCGTCACGGCGAAGTGCTGGCCCACCTCCGCCAGCGTGTGCTCGCTGCCATCCTGCAGGCCGAAGCGCATCTTCACGATCTTTTCTTCGCGCGGGCTGAGAGTCTTGAGCACTTCCGCCGTTTGCTCCCGCAGGTTGAGGTTGATCACCGCTTCCGACGGCGACACCACGCGGCGATCGATGATGAAATC
>CAMAUG010000394.1 GCA_945861255.1 Candidatus Sulfopaludibacter sp. SbA3 | reverse complement strand
GCTATGCCGTCGGTGGAGAAGATCTTGACGCTGCCGTCGTCTTCCACATCGATCTTGCAACCCGTCACTTCCACGATGCCGCGGATCACCTTGCCGCCCGGCCCGATCAACTCGCGGATCTTATCGACCGGGATCTTGATGCTGGCGATGCGCGGAGCGTACGGCGACATCTTCTCGCGCGGCGCGGAGATGGCCTTGTTCATGATGTCGAGCAAGTACATGCGCCCCTGGCGGGCTTGTTCCAGCGCTTCCTTCAAAATGGCGTGCGTGACGTTGGGAATCTTGATATCCATCTGCAACGCCGTGATACCGTCTTTGGTGCCGGCGACCTTGAAGTCCATGTCACCGTAATGATCTTCGGCGCCGGCGATGTCGGTGAGAACGGCGTAGTCCTTGCCTTCCATCACCAGGCCCATCGCGATACCCGCCACGGCTGCGGTGATCGGCACGCCCGCGTCCATCAAGGACAACGAACCTCCGCACACGGACGCCATGGAGCTGGAACCATTCGATTCCAGAATGTCGCTCACGAGGCGAATCGTATACGGGAACGTCTGGTCGGCGGGAAGGACCGCTGCCAACGCGCGCTCAGCCAGAGCGCCATGACCGATTTCGCGGCGGCCCGCTCCGCGCATGAAGCCAACTTCGCCCACGCTAAACGGGGGGAAGTTGTAATGCAGCATGAAGCGCTTGGAACTTTCCGAAGCGTCCAGCAGTTCGATGCGCTGCTCGTCGTCCTTGGTGCCGAGTGTCGTGGTCACCAGCGCCTGCGTTTCGCCGCGCGTGAATAACGACGATCCGTGCGTGCGCGGCAGTACCGTGGTTTCGATATCGATCTTGCGGATCTCATCGAACTTGCGGCCGTCCGGACGGCGGCGCGCCTTCAGCATCTCATCGCGGAAGATGCGTTCCTTGAGCATATTGAAGAGCTTCTTGCCTTCTTCTCGTTGCTCTTCCGGCAGGGCTTCCATGGCCTTCTTCTTGGCGGCGTCCACGCGGGAGTAGCTATCCAGCTTCTCGTACTTCTGCGTGTTCATGGCGTCCTGCAACTCCGCGCTAATGCCCGCCGAGATCTGGTCGTAGAGCGCCTGGTTGATGGCCGGGGGCGTGTAGGTCCGCTTGGTCTTGCCGCACTTTTTCATCAACTCGCGTACGGCCGCCGCGATCTTCTTACAGCAATCGTGGCCGAATTCAATGGCCCCCAGGATTTCGGCTTCGGTGGCCTGTTGCGCGCCGGATTCCACCATCACGACGCCTTCCGGGGTGGCCGCGACGACGATGTTGAGCTTGGAAGCCTTGGTCTCCTCGTAGCTTGGGTTGGCGGTGAGCTTGCCATCCACGATTCCGACTCGGACCCCGGCCAGAACGTGCTCGAACGGGATGTCTGAAATCGCGAGCGCCGCGCCCGCGCCGATGATGGCCAGCGTGGAGGGATCGCGCGCCGGATCGGCCGAGAACACAAAGCCGATCACCTGCGTCTCATTCGTGTAGCCTTCGGGGAACAGCGGGCGGATGGGGCGGTCAATCAGGCGGCAGGTGAGCGTTTCTTTCTCGCTCTGGCGGCCTTCGCGTTTGATGAAACCGCCGGGAAAACGCCCTGCGGAGAAGGTATATTCGCGGTAGTCCACCGTCAGCGGGAAGAACGCGGCGTTCGGCTTGGGTTCCGGGTTGGAGCAGGCGGTCACCAGGACCACCGATTCCCCGGATCGGACGACCACCGATCCATTGGCCTGTTTGGCCATCTTCCCCGATTCAATCGTGATGATCCGGCCACCGCCGAGATCGATTTCAACGGAATGCAACATGTTTGGAAATGTCCTTTAATCAAGACCGGTATGGAATGCGCCTTGGCGCTTCCACCGGCCTGCTTTGATCAAGAGGAGACTGGAGGGTTTCCGTAGGGTTGCCGGCAACGCTGCTTTCTAGAAAGCGCCCGCGCTCGAGACCGAACTCACGGAGTGGCAAAGGATACTAGCGGCGGATGCCAAGACTCGTAATTAACGTCTTGTAGCGTTCCGGGCTGCCTTTGCGCAAGTAATCCAACAACCGGCGTCGACGCGCCACCATCAGCAGCAAACCCCTGCGTGAGTGGTGATCTTTCTTGTGCGTCTTGAAATGCTCCGTCAGTTCAGAGATCCGCCGGCTGAGAATCGCAACCTGCACTTCCGGCGAGCCGGTGTCCGTCTTGTGGACCCGGAACTTTGAAATCACCGTGATTTTTTCCGCGCTCGCCAAAGCCATTCGAGATTCGATACTCCTCGTCTATTCTTAATCGTTCTAGTTCAGTCAGTAGGATAGCACAGGCCGCCAGGCGGATTCGTCACGGTCTCGTTAGTCATTGGGCTCCCCCACCCGACGTTTAAGCTCGAGGGCCGATCCACCCGCAAGTCCATCACGACGCTATCATGTACGAAATCCGGCTTGCTTCATGCGCGCGTCAAACTTCTCTTTGATTGTCATGTCTGCTTCCTCTGTCGCCTGTCAAGATCAAGATAGAGCAGCGGGCTGGAGACGCGCCACTACGCGGGCATCTGGACCAACTTAGGAGACCCGCCGCGAATCGCCTGCCAAGGCAACCTTCGGTCAAAGCTCACCAAGGTCCCTCCCCGGCGCGCCGTCAATCCGAGTAAATACGCATCGGTCACCTGCCGGGTCCCGGCGATGAAGGCGGAAATGAAAAGCGTCTCGTCCGAAAGTGACACTTCATCGGACCAGAATTCGTAGCTCCGTGCGAAAGCACGCTTGAGCTCGCCGAGCACTTGAATCACCTGCGCGGGCGTGCGCTGCCCGCTGGGATACACGGGTTGGGACAAAACCCGCACCGCGCCATTCTCGGCGATCGGGCACGTGGCCCAACCCTTCCCTTGATGCGACCGGAACCAGCGGTTCATCGGCTCGTGATCCACGTGGTCGGTATCCACCAGCGCGATCAACGCATTTACATCCAGCAGATAGGCCATGAGCGCCGTGCTAATTCTCCAGTTCCAAAAGCTCCCTCACCACCTTCGACGTGACGGGCTTGGCGCCGGGTAGCCGGGGTAGAACGGGGACTCCATGGGACTTTGCAGGCGCCTTCTCAGAGGCCGCACGTTGAGGCGCAAGGCCGCGCCGCGCCAGATCCGAAAGTATCCGCCCCAGACT
>CAMAUG010000393.1 GCA_945861255.1 Candidatus Sulfopaludibacter sp. SbA3 | reverse complement strand
GGTACATCCAGTAACGGAACGTATCTTCGGCCGGATGCGCGAACAGCATGCCCCGGTCGGGCGCCAGCGACTCGCGATACATCATGCCGCGCAGCAGGTCGAAATCCTGGCGTTTGACCTCGGCGGTAATCTTGGTTCCATTGGGGAAGGTCACCACGGTTGTATTGAGGTCGGCGGTGATGTTGGGATTGGCGCAGGCGGTGAGAAACAGCAGGCTCAACGCGCCCGTCGCTGTCCACGCGCGCACGTGAAGAAACGGCATTCCCTTAGAATAGTAGCTTGACGGCATTCCTTCACAGGGTCCGGCTGACGCTGGACATGATCAAGTTCGAACACTCCGTTTTCGCCCTGCCCTTCGCCCTGACCGGGGCGCTGCTCGCATGGCGCGACGGCGGCTTTTTCCGCGAGGGCCTGTGGAGCAAGCTCGGCTGGATCGTGGTATGCATGGTGTCCGCGCGTTCCGTGGGCATGGCCTTCAACCGCCTGCTGGACGCCGAAATCGACGCCCAAAACCCGCGCACGAAAATGCGCCATCTGCCAGCCGGTCTCCTGTCACGGCGATTTGCATGGGGGTTCGTCGCGTTCTGGAGCTTCATCTTTGTAATGGCTACAGGGCAGTTGAACGCGCTTTGCATGCAGCTGGCCCCCGTGGTTCTGGCCATCCTGATGTTCTATTCCTACACCAAACGCTTCACGGCCATGTCGCATCTGGTGCTGGGCTTCTGCCTGGGCATGGCGCCGGCCGGCGCATGGATCGCGATGCGCGGCCAGCTGGACCCGCGCATTCTCCTGCTGACCGCCGCCGTCACCATGTGGACGGCGGGGTTCGACATCATCTACGCCTGCCAGGATTATGAATTCGATTCACACGCCGGACTGTTCAGCATTCCGCGGCGATTCGGGATCGTGGGATCGCTGTGGATCTCACGCGGTTTGCACGCGGGGATGCTGGTTTGCTTGTCGATGCTGGGGGCGGCCTTCGAGCTGGGAACATTGGCGTGGGTGGGAGTAGGGGCGGTCTCCGGCCTGCTGTTGTGGGAGCACAAACTGGTATGGCCCGCCGACCTGTCACGCGTCGACGCGGCCTTCTTCACGATGAACGGCTATGTGAGCGTGATTTTTTTCGTGTTCTGGGCTTCCGACATCTTCTGGAAATAGGCGGCCGCGTGCGGCACCCAGTGAGCCGGAGCGTCAATGAGCGCTCCGGCATGTGAGCTCGGTTCACCCCGATTCCCGACGATCCGTCCGGCGAAAGTTCGTGATAATCCGCTACTCGTCCAGATCTACTTGGTAGGCAGTGGCGATTATCGCCAAACTTGCCCCCCCTGTGGCCCAGCCATTACGCCATCGCCGCGTGAGGCAGCGTTTCCGCGCGTCGCACTTTGATTTTCACCTCGACACGCGACCCGAGCCGGTTGATGATCGACATGAGGCGATCCAGAGTGAATCGCCCGAGATCCGCGTTGCGAATGCGCGAGAAGTCAGCCGCCGCAATGCCGGTTCGGCTGTGCGCTTCACGCACGCTCAGGCCGTCCCGGTCGAGCGCCTTGATAATTTCAGCGGCCAGGATGGCCTTGAATTGTTGAGCATCCGCGTTTTTCTGCTGGAGGTCGCGAAATACATTTCCACTTCCCCGCACTACATCCAGCTTTTGTCTCTTCATCGCAACATCTCCTTCAATCGCTTGAGGCGGTCCTTGATCAGATCGATCTCGCGTTGTGGTGTCTTGATACCCTGGGTCGATTTCTTCTGGAACCCATGAACCACCCAGACTTCATCGGCGAGTTGCACCGCCTAGACAACGCGGAACGCATCGCCCTTGAACGGCAGAGCGATCTCGAATACGCCGGACCCCAGACCGCGGATCGGCTTTGCAACATCGGCCTTGCCGGTTTCCGCCGCAATCGTCAGAGCGGCAAGACAGATCGACCTGGCACCTTCGGGGAAAGTCTCGAATTCCTTCAGCGCCGCCTTGATCCATGAAACTGGCCTTGTTTTTTGGGCCATGGGCCGGTCGCTTCATCCTTCCCTTGGTATGTTGTCATATCTGACAACATTTGTCAACAAAACGCGCCGGTCAGGCAACTGGAGCGGGGCCTCGGCAGGCGGCGCGCTTGGGCATGGCGGGGTTGTGGGACGCCGGCCAGCGCGGCGATCGCCGGCGCAGTGCCGCCGCTTCCCGGCTTACTCCGAAATTGTGTAAGCCACCAGTTCACCCGGAAAGTTAGGGCCGCCGATGGCAATCACGATATACTGCTTCCCGCCCGCCATGTAGGTCATGGGCGAACCGGTTTGTCCGTTGGGCATGAAGACCGCGCCCACTTCCCTGCCGGCAGCTTTGTCATAGGCGCGGAGCATGGCTCCGGTTTGGCCCTGGGCGTTGGTGAAGATTCCACGCTCCCCGGCGATGACAAGCGTGGAGGTGGTCAACACGCCCACAAGTCCTCCCCGGCCGGTGCGCGGAATCGCGATTCCCTTGAGCGCCGGATGATTACGAATGTTGTCCGGAGTTTCCCCGTGCGCGACTTTCCATGCAATGCTGCCCGTGTCCAGGTTGATGGCGCTGATGGCCATGTAGGGCGGCTTAAACAGCGGCAGGCCCTGAACGGTGATCGGCACGGGTCCGGATTCGCCCGCGGGTCTGGCCATGCCCGCCACGTAGTTCATGTCCGAACGGCCGTTTTCCGGAGGCACCAACCCGACGGCCGCCACCGCTCCCCAGGTGGGCGCATACAACATGTGCGTTTGCGGGTCGTAGGATCCACCGGGCCAGCCGGTTCCTCCTTGACAACAACCGGCGACAAAAGTCGCCAGCGGCCCTTCTGGTTTGCTCAACACCGGAGGCGTAAAGATGGGCCCCAGCTTGAAGCGGGACGCCAGCTTGATTGCTTCCGCCCTGAGCTCCGGCGTGAAATCGATCAGCTCATCAATCGACGCATCGGTGCGGCCATATGCAGGCGGCTTGGCGGGCATGGGCTGCGTGGGAGAATATTTTTCTCCGGGCACATCGCCCGCGGGGACGGGTTTCTCTTCAATGGGCCATATCGGCTGGCCGGTTGCGCGGTCGAATACGTAAAGGATCGATTGCTTCGTGGGTTGAGCCACGGCCTTCACAATACGGCCGTTGAAATTGAAATCCACCAGAATAGGCGCGCACGGAATATCCCAATCCCAAACGCCGTGGTGCACCAACTGGTAGTGCCACTTGCGCTGGCCGGTTTTTAGATCGACCGCTACCAGGCT
>CAMAUG010000392.1 GCA_945861255.1 Candidatus Sulfopaludibacter sp. SbA3 | reverse complement strand
ATCGTGCTGCGGCCCGGAGAGACCTACGACCCGGAAACCGACAAGAACTTCATCTTCAGCCAGAGTCCGGTGGATCCGTTCGGCGCGGCGATGACGCTGATGAACGGCTCGGCGCAGCCTGGAATGATGGATCTCAAGATCAACACCACCTACCGGTTCCGGATGATGAACATTACGCCGTCGGTCAACAATCTGCAAGTATCGCTGCTCAAGGCGGGCGTGCCGGTTCAGTGGCGCGTCGTGGCGAAGGATGGGGTGAACAGAGAGAACCCGGCCGCTCAAGCCGCCGGCCAACTGATCGCCGTCGGCGAGACCTTTGACTTCGAGTACAAGGCCACGTCGAATCAGGAATTAACGTTGGTCGGTCTATCGCCGAACAACGGACGCCGCGCCGTCCAGACGATTATTTTTTCCGACGGTCCCATTCGTCATACCGATTAGGGCTTGTCATGAAAGGTCGCGGCTCGGAATGCGCTACCTGAGCCACGCGCGTCAGCAAGTGGTGCCGAACTAGTGGCAAGGTTATTCCGCGCAGCCCTTCGGAACTTTATTCCTTCGGAAAGATCAGCGCCAGCGCCTGGTCGGCCGTGAACATGCAACGGGCGTTGTGCCCGCACAACGGCACAATCACGGTCTTATGCTGCGCCCCCAACCTTTCGCGTACATACTTCCCAAAAGCGATGCCGCGCGCCATCCGCGTGGGTCCCTGCGCCATGGCCGGGCAGGAAGAATCGAAACCCGCCAGCGGCAGTATGTCGAGGTCGCCCAGCAGGTACGTCATGGGCCGCGCCGCCAACTGCTTCTTTAACTGATCGTCGCTGAGATCCGCCAGGTAGCCGGTCTTTTTTTGCGAACCGTAAGGCCAGTCGTGATAAGCGGGGCATTTGCCGGCGTCGGCGAACGCAGTAAACGCCTCGGCGGGCGGTGGCAAAATGTAGCCTGGCCCCGCCGCGTTCACCGGGTAAGCCGCCGCCGTGGGCCGGATGGCGTCCAGGTATGCAATCGAGGTTGGGTTCGCGGATACATATGTAATCGTGACGCCCAGCTGGTCATGAACTTTGCTGGCCATTTGATAGCGCGAGACGAACATGCCTCCGCCGGAATGGCCCGCGACTACGATGGTCTTCAGGTTGGGGAACACGTCTTTACGGGCCAGCTTCCGAAGGATCTCGTCGGCAAAATCATAGGACGTCACCGTGGCGCCGCCGATGGCCGGACCGCCGAAGCGCCAGCTGATCGGCCGTTCGTCGCAGACCCAGTTTGCTTCTTCCGTCGCCAGCGAGTCGCGGCATTCCGAGCCGCCGGTGTTCGCCCGCATCCCGGTATTGGAAGCAAAACGCGGCGAGACCAGGACGGTGTTGTCCAGCGCTCCGGCCATGTAGGCCGCGCCCAGGGCCACGCGGAATTGGCTATCGGCATCGCGGCCGCCGCCATGGACCACCAGTAGGGCGCGCGTGATCGCTTCGTTTTTGGTCTGCAATGGATAGGAGCGATAGACCAGCACGCGTGGCGCTTGCCCACCCACGGCGACCCACTCCGTGCATGCCGGAGTCGCGGTGGAGCAGGGAGCGGCATAAGCCGCACCCGTGGGCAAGAACGCCGCAAGCAATAACGCGGCAGGCAGGAAAAGTGATGGGCGCATTTACAGCAGTGTACGAGTTTTCGTCCACCAAAACCAGCGGCCCGCGCGCCGGCATCGAACTTCCGGGCGGGCAGCGCCCTTCCCTCATTTCCAGCCCATGCCGCCACGGTCGCGGACTCGCGAAGCCGGAGTGTCCAACGTAAGCACCATCTGCCCGCCTACCCCTGTTCGCCGCCCTGAGCCTCCTTCAGGATCTCGATCATCGAAGCAGGACTAACAATCCGGGTGGATTTGTGCCGTCTTAGTGCGAGGAGTTCCTTGTCGCCGGTCACAAGGAACTCGGCTTGGCTGGCTTCCGCCATTGCAAGCAGATAACTGTCCTTAGGGTCCGGCGCGATCGGACCGGATGGCACGTCCCCGCAAAAGAAAGAGAAGTCTCGAAGTCCCGCCGCCAGCAGTTCGGCAGCGCTGGCGCGAAGTCTCGCCCGGAAAAACGGTCGGCCAGCCACCTCAAGGAATTCCCGGATGAGCGCGTGACAGCAGACAAGTGTAAACGTCTTGCGCTCCCAGGCGTCCAGTAGCTTTGCCGGCGCACCAAGAGGCGACAGAAGTGCCGAGAGCAGAATATTCGTATCGAGGATGACGCGCATCAGGGCCGTTTGGAGCGCTCACGGTAGTGCTTCGCGCGAACATCTTCGACGGCCTCATCAATCATCTTCTGAAGCTTGTTCGGGGAAACGTCCGCGAACGCTTCGCGTGCTTCACCGACCGTCTGATGGAAGATGCGCCAGCGCACGGCTTCCTCAATGAATTTCGAAAGGTCGCCCTTTCTCATGCCCTGCGCGCCCAGATACGAACGCAAGGCATGGTCGGCTTGTTTGGACCAGGTAATGGTCAGACGGGTGGTTTCGGGCTCGGACGGGGCGGTCTTCGTCATATAAGCATATATCCGCTTATAAGTATAATCCGATGGCCACCGTGTTCGCCTATTCCGAATGGTGTTGACCGGGGTGAATCGGGGTATGGATCATACGATGCTGCCGCGGTCGAGGGCAAGGATATCGGCGCGCTTCTTCGTGCTTGTGGGCACTTGGTTCCCGACTAGAAGTAATGGCTCTCCGAAGACGGACTCCGACAAGACGCGGATGTTGGCCTCAGTCGTGTCCCCTCGGGTTATGACATCGCGCTCCAAGTCCAACTCGGGCGGCATCTATTTTGAATGAACGCTCTCAAGGCCGGCGGATGTCACTTTGAATAGCATGAAGTCACCACATGGATTTTTGGATGCACTCGCTCTACCATACGGGATACAAACCAATACGAAACGAACGGCCATGGCCGCTCAGCCTGTCCCTTGGGTTTTCCACGTACCGGATATGAGGCTTGTTTGTCCGAACTTCGGCCCCGGAACCGCCACTGCGTTCCCACCCCTTCAAGACCTCTATCTCCCCCGTCCTCCATCAAATAGCGCTCCACCCGCCGCTCCGCCTCCCGCCCAGGCGCTACGTTGTGGTCAAGAGCACGGGTTCTTCCGTAGGAAGCCGGGCCACGAAAAGCTGGGGCGAGTACTCGAGTCACCGCCTCGGAAACCGTCAAACGCGGGTGCGTCCCGCTAGCGCCATTGGACGCGTGTCACGGCGATCGTGAACCCTCACCGTTGCGGGAAAAGAAACGGACCGAGCC
>CAMAUG010000391.1 GCA_945861255.1 Candidatus Sulfopaludibacter sp. SbA3 | reverse complement strand
GGCCTGGATCTCCTGGTCGCCCATGGTATAGACCTTGCGGAGGGCCCAGGTGCGGATGACCACGCCGTCGCGCTTCAACTGTTCGCCGCGTTCGATCTTTTCGAGGGTTGCCGCGTTGGCCATAATATTGAGGGATCTAGCGGCCAGCTCCGGCGCCGGAATGCCTGTAGTCGCCGCCGGCGCGGCGTCCCGCACCGCGGATCTGTCTGGGTGTGGTTCGAATCACGGTGTCCAAACTCCATGGTATAGAATACGGTCGCGCTTCTCATCCGAGCGTTGCTCGGCCGCCACAGGGACAGGGTTGCCGCCATATCGACGTTGCTGGCGGAATCGCACCCCTGTACTCTTAGATTCGTGTAAATATGCTAACCGCTAACGCAAACCCGCCATCAGGGAGAATTGCCGTACCGGGGTGGAAAATGGTCCTCGGCACCGCGATTGCCCTCTACATGGCTGCCTGCGGCCCCGTCTCGGATGCTCCGATAATTGGGCGATACAGCGCGGCTGCGTGCATTCCTTTCTCGCCAAATCCGCGAGTAAGCCCGCATACACGTGAGTGGAACACTACGTTGACACTCAGCGGCGGATCGAAGGTCGTAGTGAGTGGAGCGCGGATTCCGGGAGGCAGAATCGACGTGCGCTATCCGGCGACCGGTCGAGTGTCGGTGGCCGCAAAACCCGGTGATTACGTGTACCCCAATGATGTTCGCATGAACGCACAAAACGATCTTCTGTATGTCAAAGCATCGGGTCTCGCGGCTGGTATCTGGCAAGAAACCTGGCTGTTCGAATACGACCTTCGCCGCCAACAACTGGTGGCACGCCAAGAGGTCGTCGAGGGTGCGCTACCCGCAGAATGTCCCGAGGTCATTTCTCGCCAGTGAGCCTGAGGGTAAAAGTCCGCGATTAACGCATTTTCGGACCGATCGCCACCCACTCGGACACGAATCCACGTGGCCCGAACATAGGCCTCCCGGAGATACGGTTTCCCGCGGGTGTGCGACATGGGAGTGGCGACTCCGCCGGAATCCCAGGAAAAGCCGCGAAGTCTGAGCGTACCTGATACTACAGACAATCCTGGCGGCATTCTCGGGACCCGTCAGGACCGTGCTCCCGCCCTGTGGGCGCGGCACGCTCCGAATTCGCTAGGAAATAGCAGCGCCTGAAGTCGGGTTGCGGCCCTTTCCATTTTTATGTCGCGCACCCGTTTCCCGCTTGCGCTTTCATTAGCGTACATACATACTGTAAATATGCCATCATGACATTCCGTTGGGATGCGCGCAAGAACCGGGATAACGCCGCCCGGCACGGCATAGCTTTTGAAGACGCCGTTCGGATCTTCGAAGGTCCCACTCTTGAAAAGGTGGACGACCGATTCGATTACGGCGAGACCAGTGTGTACGCGGTTGGCGTGGTGGATGGTATCGAGGTGACGGTGATCTACACGGATCGGCCGGGAGATAACCGGCGAATCATTTCAGCGTGGAGGGCGGAGAAACATGAAAGGGAAGCTTTCTGGAAAAACATCGGCTAGAACGAATTGGGATCGCGTACGCAAGATGAGCCCCGCCCAGATCCGGCGTGGCATCGAATCCGATCCGGATGTACGCTCGACTTCTCCGGCTTTTTGGGCCAATGCCAAGATCGTGCTCCCGAAGCCTAAACAGGCGATCACCATTCGCCTGGACGCGGATTTGCTGGAATGGTTTCGGAACCAGAAGGGATATCAAACCAGAATCAACGCGGTGCTCCGAACATACATGGATGCGAACGGCAGCGTCCG
This sequence comes from Candidatus Sulfopaludibacter sp. SbA3, assembly GCA_945861255.1. Taxonomy (GTDB): domain Bacteria; phylum Acidobacteriota; class Terriglobia; order Bryobacterales; family Bryobacteraceae; genus Palsa-187. The sequence continues at coordinate 1,483 of CAMAUG010000391.1, read as the reverse complement.
CCGGTCCCGGTAATTCCGTCGATCCTAACCGCGGTAGGGGTTCGCTACCATGGTAATTCACCCCATGAAACTCAACAGCCACACCATTACCCAGGGACGCGACCGCGCGCCGGCGCGTTCCATGCTGAAGGCCATCGGCTTCACCGATGAAGACCTGAAGAAGCCCATCATCGGCGTCGCCAACACCTGGATTGAAACCATGCCGTGCAATTACAACCTGCGCGAACTGGCCGTGCACGTCAAGGCCGGCATTCGCGCGGCGGGCGGCACGCCTATGGAATACAACACCATCGCCATCAGCGACGGCGTCACCATGGGCACGGAGGGCATGAAGGCGTCGCTGGTCAGCCGCGACCTGATCGCCGACTCCATCGAATTGGTGGCGCGCGGCCACATGTTCGACGGCGTGGTGGCCCTGGTGGCGTGCGATAAAACGATTCCGGCGGCGGCGATGGCGCTGCTGCGGCTCAACATCCCGGGTGTCATCATGTACGGCGGAACCATCATGCCCGGCCGCCACAACGGCCGCGATCTGACCGTGCTCGACGTGTTTGAAGCCGTGGGCGCGAACGCCGCGGGCAAGATGTCGGACGATGAGCTGCTCGCCATCGAGAACGCCGCGTGTCCTGGGGCCGGCGCCTGTGGCGGCCAGTTTACAGCCAACACCATGGCCACCGTCATGGAGATGATCGGCCTTTCGCCGATGAACACCGCGTCTGTTCCGCAAGTGGACCCGCGCAAGCATCAGGTGGCGTTCCGCTGCGGAGAGGTGGTGATGGACGCCGTGCGCGCCGGACGCAAGGCACGCGACATCGCCACGCGCGCGGCCTTCGAAAACGCCATTGCATCGGTGGCGGCGACGGGCGGCTCCACCAACGCCGTGCTGCATTTACTGGCGATGGCCAGGGAAGCCGGCGTGGAACTGAAGATCGAAGACTTCCAGACCATCAGCCAGCGCACGCCGCTGCTGGTGGATCTGAAACCCGGCGGCAAGTACGTGGCGCTGGATGTGGATAAGGCGGGCGGCTGGCCGGTGGTCGCAAAGCGTTTATTGGATGGCGGATATGCCGATGGAAAAACGGTGACTGTCACCGGCCGCACCTTCGCCGAGGAAGCCGCCGAGGCCAAAGAGACCCCGGGGCAGGACGTGATTCGTCCGCTGACGAACCCCATCAAGAAAACCGGAGGCCTGGTGATTCTCAAAGGGAATCTGGCTCCGGAAGGCTGCGTGATCAAAGTGGCGGGGACCAACCGCAAGGAGCATCGCGGCCCGGCGCGTGTGTTCAATCGCGAGGAAGACGCCATGACGGCCGTGACCAGCGGCGGCATCAAGGCTGGGGACGTGATCGTGATCCGCTACGAAGGTCCGCGCGGCGGACCAGGCATGCGGGAGATGCTGGGCGTGACGGGCGCGATCATGGGTGCCGGACTTTCCGAGGATGTCGCGTTGATGACCGACGGGCGTTTCAGCGGCGCAACACGC
>CAMAUG010000390.1 GCA_945861255.1 Candidatus Sulfopaludibacter sp. SbA3 | reverse complement strand
GAAAAATCCGCGATTCTGGAAAACTGACTTAGTAGGTTGAATAAAAGCATGTGACGATTCGAGCGAATTCTTTCGTCGTTCACATTGACTAGCACCTTGTCGAAAAACAGATCAACCATTGGACGAAGAGCAGCAGTCTCCTGCAGGGCGACTTGGTAGTCTTGCCAATTCGTGTTCGTCGCTACACGTTGATACTCCTCGTATAGTTGTCGTTCTGGTCCGGGTTCTAACAAGCCAGGGTCAAACGTCGATAGCACAAAGTCCTGCTTCAGAATATTGCGAATGCGCTTGAAGCCGGCGGCCAGGGGTTCGAAGTTTTCAGTCGGGCGAACCGCTGCTAGCGCGCGCAAGCGCTGCTGCATGTCCGCTAGAGTGGATTCGCTGTCGGCCGCAAGCACTGCATTCACTTCGTCGTATTTGAAACCACAAACCTCTCGGAAGTAATGCTTAATGCGCTCTAATAGGAACTCCCGTAAGTCCCCCTCGACAAGCTGGCCCAGCTTGAAGTCCAGGTTGGCCTCGGCCAGAATCTTGACGACGCCTTGGGCGGCGCGGCGTAGCGCGAACGGGTCTTTGGAGCCGCTCGGGATCAAGCCGATCGCGAAACAGCGTTTTAGCGTGTCCAGTTTATCGGCCAACGCCACAATCTGGCCTTCACGTGTTGAAGGGATGGAATCCTCCATACTGAGCGGCTTGTAGTGATCGTAAATTGCCTGCGCAACCGCGTCCGGTTCCCCTTGATGGCGGGCGTAGAGTCCGCCGACGATGCCTTGCAGATCGGTGAATTCCTTCACCATCTCCGTAGGGAGGTCGCACTTGCAAAGCAGAGCGGCGCGCTCGGCGTCTTTGTTTCCACCGAGCAGCCTCACGAAGTCATGGATGCGATTACTTTTGTCCTCGTAGTTGCCGAGCTTCGCATGGAACGTAACGTGCGCCAAGTCTGACCGTCGATCCGCGAGCGATTTCCGCTGGTCCACATCCCAGAAGAAGCGCGCGTCGTTGAAGCGGGCTTTCAGCACGCGTTCATTGCCGCGCTGAACCAGGCCCTCCGGATCGCCGCTGGTGTTCATGACGGCGACAAAGTGAGGCGCCAGCGTTCCGGGCGCGGATTCCACCGAAAAGTACTTCTGATGATGCCGCATCACCATGGTCAGCACCTCCGCTGGCAATTCCAGATACGCGGGATCGAAGCTGCCTTTGATGGCGGTGGGGTACTCCGTGATGAACGTCAGCGTTTCCAGCAGTTCGTGATCGAATTTTGCGCCGAGCTCTCCGGCTTCTGTTTCGATCTTCTTGCGGCGCTCTTCGGAGGAAAGCAGCACGAAGTTCTTGCGCAGCTCACTTTCGTAATTCGCGGTGGTGACGGGAATCGAGGCCGAACCCAGCTTGCGGTGGCCCTTGGTCGCGTTGCCGCTCGCCACGCCCGCGACTTCGAACGGAATGACGTCCGTGCCCAGCAGCGCCACGATCCAGCGAATGGGCCGGATGAAGCGCGGACCGGTCTTGCCGCCCGTCCAATACATCGTTTTCGGCCACTGCAAGCCGAAGATGGTTTGCGGCAGCGATTCGGCCAGCAGATCGCGCACGGCCCGGCCGGGGACAAGCTTCCGAAGCTCGTAGTAGTCGCCCACCTTGGTCATCGCGGATAGCTCGACACCCTGTTTCTTCGCGAACCCCGCGGCGGCCCTCTCGCCCGCGGAAAGCGGAGGCCCCTTGACCACTTGTTCCTGATCCGGCGTGCGCTCCGGCAAACCCTTCGCGCGCACTACCAAGCGTCGCGGCGTCGCATCCACCTGCGGCGTCGCCCCGAACAAGTCCATCTTCGCGAGTTGCGCCAGCGCGCCCGGAATCATCCAGTGCGGTATTTCCTCGGTGCCGATTTCGAGCAGGAAGTCCAGACTCATACGACAGCTCCGGACTGTTGATCTGCCCAGATGCGCGCGGTGCCGACGGCCAGATCGCGCACACGCTTGATGACGCCAACGCGCTCGGTGACTGAAATGGCCCCGCGCGCGTCCAGCAAGTTAAACAAGTTGGAGCACTTCAGGACTTGATCGTAAGTGGGAAGCACGGGAAAGCGGCTCTTCTTCGTCGGGTCTTTTTCGGCGTCATACCGGGCGAGCAATTCCTTGCACTCGGCTTCGTGTTCCGCCAGCAAGCGCCACAGGCGGTCCACATTGGCCATCTCGAAGTTGTAGACGGAGAACTGCCGCTCATCGGCAAGGCGCACCTCGGAGTACTTCACGCCGGGCGCCCATTCCATGTCATACACACTCTCGACGCCTTGCAGGAATGCCGTCAGCCGCTCCAGGCCGTACGTGATTTCGGCGGGAACCAGTTCCAGATCGATGCCGCCGCACTGCTGAAAATATGTGAACTGTGTGATCTCCAGGCCATCCAGCATCACCTGCCAGCCGATGCCCCATGCGCCCAGCGTCGGCGATTCCCAGTTGTCTTCTTCGAACTTGATATCGTGCTTAGCAAGATCGATTCCGATGGCTTCGAGGCTCCCCAGGTACTGATCGAGAATGTCGCTGGGCGAAGGTTTCAGAATCACCTGAAGCTGCTGGTGCTTGTACAAGCGGTTTGGATTTTCGCCGTAGCGGCCGTCGGCGGGCCTGCGGCTGGGCTGCACGTACGCGACACGGTACGGCTTCGGCCCCAGCACGCGCAGGAACGTTTCCGGGCACATGGTGCCGGCGCCCACTTCCACGTCGTAGGGTTCCTGGATGATGACGCCGCGCTCATCCCAGTAGCGCTTCAATTTGAATACGGTTTGCTGAAAAGTGTCCATGGGGAGCAGGGGCCAGTTAGAGCGCCTCCAATAACGGAACGGTTAACAGCCTTCGCTCCACGTGTTTTTCAATAGTGCGGATCAGCGCGCGGCGCAGATCGCCGGTGGTGGCCTTGGACCATTCCCGCGGACCCAGTTCGGCCACTGCTTTCGTGAACATTTCTTCGGCGATTTCGACCGATTCCTGGCTCACCCGCGCCTCCGGCCATATGCCGGCCAGACGCACGGACCACACCGTGAAGTAGTTGACGGCGGCCCATACGTTTCCACCCGCGCGCAGATGCGCGAGCACCGCCGCAAGCAGGCGGAAGAACTTTTCATTGGGCTCGTGGGGCGGCAGCAATTGCTCGGCAACCTCAGTCAAATAATCCATCGCCACGCCGGTCGAATAGTCCGCCTGCAAGCCGAACTGCGACTCAATGAGTTCGCAGCCGGACAGGTTGACCAGCTCCGCGGTCTCCTTTTGGAAGTAAGCCA
>CAMAUG010000389.1 GCA_945861255.1 Candidatus Sulfopaludibacter sp. SbA3 | reverse complement strand
CCAGGATCTCTTGGGAAATCCGGGGCATCGAACAAGGGCTGAAATCGATCCGGAACTTTCAAATCGAAAAATCCCAAAACACGACTTAACAGCCTGTGCTGCTATGGCTTGCCGCCCATCCAGTTACGGTTAGCCGGACACTACTGATGCGTCTCCATCTGAATTGCGCTTAATGCCCGCCGTTATGGAACTGCTGAAAGCCGTCAAGGAATACCGTCGTGGGGAGCGCCCTGCCAAAAGAAAACAAGATACGGAACCCAAACCTCCTGGCATTTCAGCAAGAGCCCTTGCCGATACGCCCGCTGCATTTCATGTCACAGTGATTCCAACCGCCCCTTTTCTCGCGATCCCGGAAAACAGTTCGGAAACGAGAGAGTATCTACCTATCGGTTGGCTCGGGCCGCCGACTATTCCAAGCAACAAGCTGCGCTTCATCAAGGATGCGGACTTGTGGCACTTCGGGATATTGACGTCCCGCATTCACGTTGCGTGGCTTCGATACATCGGAGGAAAAATTAAGAGTGATTTTCAGTATTCCATCGGTGTTGTCTACAACACTTTCCCTTGGCCGGAGGCCAGCGACGAGCAACGCCTCAAGATCCGGACGCTGGCTCAAGCAGTGCTCGATGCCCGGAGCGAGTGGCCGAATTCCACCCTTGCGGACCTCTATGACGCCGACGTGATGCCTGCGGCGTTGAGGAAAGCGCACCGCCAACTCGACGCAGCAGTGGACCGGCTGTACCGTTCCGCGCCGTTCACCAGTGATCGGGAGCGCGTGGAGCATTTGTTCGGTGGTTATGAAAGCCTTGTCGCTCCGCTGGTGGCCGCCTCGCGCGAGAGAAGTCCCCGTTCGCGGCGGCGGCCTTGAGTCGCGGTTACCCACACCCCTCTGCGTTAAAATAGGACTTGGTAGATATTCATAGCCACGTACTGTACGGGTTGGACGACGGTGCGCGGACGTTGGAAGAATCGGTGGCCCTGATCCAGATGGCCGCCGCGGCGGGGACCACGGATCTGGTGGCTACTCCGCATGCCAGCCCGGCCTACAAGTTTGACCAGGAGCTGATCCGTGAACGCGTTGCCGAATTGGAGGCGGCCTGCGGCGGAGCGGTGAGCTTGTACACGGGTTGCGATTTCCATCTGAGCTTCGACAACATCGAAGACGCGCTGGCCCACCCCCGCAAGTACACCATTAACCAGAACCGCTATCTGCTGGTGGAATTTTCCGATCTGATCGTCTTTCACAACACGGCGGATATTTTCGGACGCCTGCTGGATGCGGGCATGGTCCCCATCATCACGCACCCGGAGCGCAATATTCTGTTGCGGCAACGCATGGAAGAGATCGCCAAATGGGTGGAACAAGGCGTGTATGTGCAGGTCACCGGACAAAGTCTGCTGGGGCGCTTCGGCAAGCGCGCTCAGGAATTTTCCGAAGCTCTGCTGCGGCGAAATCTGGTGCATTTTCTGGCCAGCGACGGGCATAACGCCAAGCACCGGCCGCCTACCATGGACGGCGCCTTCGCGTGGGTGCGGCAGCGGCATGGCGACGCGCAGGCAGAACTGTTATGCGTGACGAATCCGCGGGCGGCCTTGCATGGGGAGGCAGTGGAAGCGCCGTCGGCCGGCGCCGCTGGGTCCTCGCGGAAGTGGTATCAAGTCTGGCGCAAGCCGTAAAACGCGGGCGACCTACGGCGGGATGGCCGGCTGCCTGAACGGAATGAGCTGAGCCGGCCGTCAATTCCATTCCGGTACGCAGTCCGTTTCCGAACGGCGCGCAAACCCTGTATTCCGAACTGGCGATGAGACAATCATCGTGCGTACTGCACTATACGTTGCAGGCAGAATCACTGCAAGCGCCATGAAAACGCAAGGTTAGCCAATTTTGTTGGTGGACCGTGCGTGCCCAGGCGACACCGGGAGGAACTCTGCGGATGGGACTCACAGTGCGCGAGCTACGTCCGGAGGTGCGGCCGGCGCTGACGCCGGTAGCGCCGAGCAAAGGGTTTCCGAGCAGACAGGTGCCGAGCAGACAGGTGCCGAGCAGACAGGTGCCGAGCGGACAGGCGCCGAGCGGACAGGCGCCGAACAGACTGGTGCCGAACAGACAGGATGAGGCGCATGCCTGGTACGCGCTCATGGTGAAGCATCAGCACGAGCGTCCGCTCGAGTCCGCGCTACGGCATAAAGGTTTTGAAGCGCTCGCGCCTTTCTACAAGACGCGGAAGCGCTGGTCGGACCGGGTGAAAGAGATCGACCTTCCGCTATTCCCCGGTTACGTGTTCTGCCGGTTTCGCTTTGACCAGCGGATCGGAGTGCTGGACACGCCGGGAATTTCACGAGTGGTCAGCTTCAATGGACATCCCGCTCCGGTCTCGGGCGAGGAGATCGAGGCGATCCGGACCGTGATGGCGGCGAAGGCTACGGTGCGGCCCTGGCCTCATTTGAAACCAGGAGACCGCGTGCGGATTGAGCGTGGAGCGCTACGCGGGATTGAGGGAATACTGCTCCGGGAGAAAGAAATCCTGCGGCTGGTGATCGGTGTCGGGATATTGCAGCGTTCCGTCGCCGTCGAGATCGATGCGGATTGCATCGGGCCCGTCGGCGCCCCGCACGCCGTCGCGTGCGCCGGTTGAACTCGGAACAAGAAGGCAGGCTGGATGGCGATGAACAAATTCAAATCATGGATCTTGGGGACTGCTCGGGTGTTTCTCACGGCGGCGGCGCTGAACGCGGGCATGCACCTGAGCGCTCAGAATGAGCCGGGAGGCAACTTGCCGGCGCAGCCCATCGGGCCGGGCGATCTGTTGGCGGTCTCCGTTTACGGTTCGCCCGAGCTGACGCGCACGGTGCGCGTGGGCGGCGACGGCCTGATCCGTCTCCCCATGGTGCGGCCGCGCATCGCGGCGAACGGTTTGATGCCGGCGGAGCTGGAGATACGGATCGCGACGGCGCTGGCGGATGCCGAGTTGCTGGTGGAGCCGGTGGTGACGGTGGCGATCGCGGAGTATCACAGCCACCCGATCGGCGTCGCCGGCGCGGTGAAGAATCCCCTGACGTTTCAATCGTCCGGCACGACGACGCTGCTGGAAGCGCTGGGACGCGCGCAAGGGCTGTCGGAAAACGCGGGACCGGAAATTCTGGTAACACGCGCTCCCGTGGACGGAGCGGCGCCGGTGGTGGAACGGATTGCCGTGAAGGGGTTGATCGACGCGGCCGATCCGGCGCTGAACATCGAGCTCCATGGAGGCGAGCAGGTGAGTGTGGCCGCCGCC
>CAMAUG010000388.1 GCA_945861255.1 Candidatus Sulfopaludibacter sp. SbA3 | reverse complement strand
AGTATTCCCGCACGAGTACAAGCGCGTGCTGGGCGTGCCGCGCTCCAAGGCGGTGGCGCGTGGGTAAAGCCACCGGCTTCATGGAGTATACGCGCGAGGTCCCCACGCGGCGTCCCGTCGCCGAGCGCGTGAATGACTATTTCGAGGTCTATCAGGACTTCCCTCTGGAAAAAGTGCAGGTGCAAGGCGCGCGCTGCATGGATTGCGGCATTCCGTTCTGCCACACCGGATGCCCGGTGAACAACATCATTCCGGATTGGAATGACCTGGTTTATAAAGGCCGCTGGCGCGATGCCATTCGCGTGCTGCATTCCACCAATAATTTCCCGGAATTCACAGGCCGCATCTGCCCGGCGCCGTGCGAGGCTGCGTGCGTGTTGGGCATCAATGAGCCCGCCGTGGCGATTAAGGCCATCGAGCGCACAATTGTCGATCACGCCTTCGAGCAAGGCTGGATTCATCCGGAGAAACCCTCCGTGCGCAGCGGCAAGAAGGCCGCCGTGATCGGCAGTGGACCGGCCGGCATGGCGGCGGCGCAGCAACTGGTCCGCGCGGGCCACGCCGTTACGCTGTTTGAGAAGGCTGACCGGATCGGCGGATTGTTGCGCTACGGCATTCCTGATTTCAAGATGGAAAAACACATCATCGACCGCCGCATGGAACAGATGGCGGCCGAAGGCGTGGAGTTCGTCACCAACGCGGACATCGGAACGTCCATCGCGGCCGCCGATTTGCGGCGCGATTTCCATGCCATCGTCCTGGCGATGGGCGCCGAGCACCCGCGCGACCTTCCGGTGCCGGGCCGGGAGTTGAACGGCATTCATTTCGCGATGGATTTTCTGCCGCAGCAGAATAAGCGAGTCGCGGGCGACCATGTTCCCAAGCAGGGCGAGATCCTGGCCACGGGCAAGAAGGTGGTCATCATCGGTGGCGGCGATACCGGCGCGGATTGCCTGGGTACATCGCACCGGCAGAAGGCCGCGGAGATTCACCAGTTTGAGATCATGCCGATGCCTCCGGCGGATCGCGCCGACTCCACTCCGTGGCCTTTATGGCCGCTGATGCTGCGGCAGGAAAGCTCCCACGAAGAAGGCGGCAAGCGCGACTGGGCCGTGGCCACCACGAAATTCTCGAGCGATGGCAAGGGCCACGTGAAGCAGTTGCACGGCGTGCGCGTGGGCCCCGCGCCGAAGTTCGAGGCGATCCCCGGAACTGAATTCACCATCGACGTGGATCTGGTCCTGCTCGCGATGGGCTTCACCGGCCCGGTGAAGAGCGGCATTATCGAAGACCTGGGCCTGAAGCTGGACGCGCGCGGAAACGTCGCCGCGAACGAGCAGGATTACCAGACCTCCGTCCCCGGTGTCTTCGTGGCGGGCGACGCGCGCCGCGGGCAATCACTGGTGGTGTGGGCCATCGCCGAAGGGCGCAAGGCGGCGGAGAGCGTGGACCGTTATCTGCGCGGAAGTTGATCCAATACCGTGTGGAGCGTCATAGTTTGGCAGCTTTCTTGAACTCGAACCGATACGGTTCCAGCGAAGCTTTCGACTGAATCCTGGATGCGTTGATCGCCAGCTTCCCGGTCTCCATAGTCGTGACGGGGACATGCCAATATGAGCGGTCGCCACGATCCGTCACGTTGAGGTTCTTTTTGTTCTGTTCAATCCACGAATAGGGGATGGCGAAGGCATCGTTCCTGTCCATGCAAGAAAGAATGAAGTACGATTCTTTACCTTCCGACAAGAACGAATCCCACGACGGGTGATACGCATACCAGTAAGGCTGGTAGTCGCCTTTGACTTCGTAGCGCTTCGATACTGCACAACAAACCCGAAACTCCTTATCTGGACTCCAGTACAAGGTCTTGCTGCGTTTCACTAGTTCCTTACCCTTGAGTACTGCGAACGCATCCATGGCCTGTTGCCGCTTGGCGTTTAAGAGCTCTGGGTCCGTTCGCACTTGCTTGCCGCTGTCTTGTTCTTCCTGCTCCTCACCAGCAGCTATTGGAACTTGCTGTTCAATTTCCTGTTGGCTTTCGACATTTACTGTCGCCGTGAAGATCACATCAATGATCTTGTCGATCTTGGTGTACTCGAAGGGTTGAAGCAACTGGCGAATCTGATTCAGCGTGCTGGCATCATCGGACTTTTCTTTGATTTGAACAAGCTTGATGAGCCGTTCAACGCTGATGAGGCGCATGTCCCATGCGTATCGGGAGCCACGCACTTGTGCTTCCAGTGCTCCTGTGTCTTCACGACCTACGATAATGAGGATGCAAGCGGCATTTGTTGTCCGGCTTTCTGCCGCCAACTTCTCTTTGTATTCCGCGATTTTCTCCAGCCGAACGGTCACGTAGTCGGTTGTCTTCACTTCGATGATGAGATCGGGTTCCCCTTTCGCACGCCAAATGCCGTCGAGCCGATGGCATTCCGCTTTCCTTGGTAGAGGCCGTTCTCCGCTTCAAAGTCGAGCCGCCGCCCAAATTCGTTCACGATGTCTTGCAGGACAAGACCACTCTTGTTGAAAGAATTGTCGAGGCAGTGTCGCGCGTAGTCGAATAGTCGGTCGCTCGGGGCAACGTTGAGAAATTGCCGGAACTCCTGGCAACATGGAGAATTGTCGAGCAGATTGCCATCACCCGCACTGGAGACGATCTGTTCGACGCTCATCTTCAGTACTTCTTCCTTGGCGCTCTTCCAAAAGCTAAGAAGTGGCATATGGTTTTGGTGGCTCCAGGCGCGTTAGCTCGCCTTTCGCAGCACATCCTCCACTGCTTCCGGATGTTTCGCGATCACTGCCAATAGCACGCGTGTGGGCGTATCCGGGGACGACCGTCCTTGCTCCCAATTTCGTAGAGTGCCGGGCGGGAATCCGAACTTGCCCGCGAACTGCGCCTGGCTCAAACCCATTCGCAGACGAACCTGGCGGACGTTTACATCCGGCGCTCTGACTAACGTGATGCGAACACGATGGTTCCGGCCTTTGGTCCACTCGATGGCCTGGGTTAGTCCCTCGACCACGCGTTCGCCAATCGTCGGGCGGGTTCTTGCCGGGACTGCCTTCTTTGTGTTCCGTTTCCTCTTGGTCTTAGCGGTCACTGCTGTTCTCCTTATGTTTTGTCCCCATATCCCTGCACGAGAATCGGCACGAGCCGCTTGATCGCGTTCCGCTCGGCATGGTTCAGGTTCGCCTTTTCGTTCTTCGCGTATGCGGCCAGCAGAAACACCGGCATGTGTTCATTGTGATAGTAGTAAATCACGCGCGCGCCACCGCGCTTTCC
>CAMAUG010000387.1 GCA_945861255.1 Candidatus Sulfopaludibacter sp. SbA3 | reverse complement strand
CCGCGCCGTAGCGGCGGGGATCCTGTTATGCGCCCACTTGCGCCACGATGATAGGGGTGGCGGTGGGCGCCGCGGAGCCGGCCGCGGGCTCCACCGTCACGGCCACCACGCCCAGCGTGGCTAGATCCAAAGGTCCCGGCAGCAAATGCAGTGCGCGCGTGCCGTCGGATTGGAACAAGCCGGCCGGCCGCGGCACGCCGCCCTTGGGGATCACCCACATCTCGTACGTCTTGCCTTCCCCGGCAGGCGGCAGATTCGACGCGATGAGCATGACACCAAGCTGTGAGTGGACGAACACATATCCGCGCGGCGGGGTGCGCTGGCCACGTCCGAAACTGGCGGGGGCAGTCTCGGGGTCCGACAAGAACTGCAACGCCTGGGTGAGGCGGTCGCGCTCGGCCGTGACGCCCAGCAGATCGCGCCGCGCCTCGGCCAACTGGATGGAGCGCTCACGTTCCTGAACGCCCAGCCACAGCGCGACGATCAGCATCAGCGTAGCGGCCAGCCCGCCGGCCCAGAACCAGCCCGGGCGCTCATAGCCGGCGGCCGCCAGCACACGGCTCCTCAACGCTCTGGGTGGAGCCACTTCCGGAACAAGACTCAGAACCGCCACGTTCATCGCCATGGCATCGGCCACGCCTTGTCTGCAATGGGGGCAGTTGCGCGCCAGATGAGCGTCGATTTCATCGCGCTCTTCGGCCTCCAGCGAACCCAAAGCGTACAGCTCATATGCGTCCCGGAGTTGCTCGCACGTCAAACGTTCGCCGCTCATGCGATGGCCACCTCTCCCAACTCATCGCGCAAAATCTTGAGGGCCGCGCGGGTCCAGGTTTTCACGGTGCCGAGAGGCTGATTCAGTTTTTCGGCCATCTCCGACTGGGACATCCCCTCGTAATAGGCCATCTCGATGACCGCCTTCTGACTCGGATTCAACTTTTCAAGCGCGCCTTTCAAACGCCGCACGCGGTCGATGGAAAGCACGCGCGTATCCATATCCGCGAAGTATCCCGGTCGCTCCAGCGTTTCGAGTTCCACGGCACGCACCTGCATGCAGCCTTCCACGGAGCGTAGATAGTCGATGGCCCGGTTGCGCGCCACGGTGAGCACCCAAGGCCCCAGCGCACCTCGCTCCGCGTCGAAGGAATCCATGCGGTTCCATACGCGCAGGAAGGTCTCCTGAACCAGGTCTTCCGCAACTTGGGAGTTGTGGACCACGCGCAGCACCACCGAATAGGTTATGCGGCCGTAGCGGTCATAAAGATCCGCCATGGCTTTCGGTTCGCGGGATTTCAACCGCCGGACCAGTTCCCCGTCGTTGGCCACGCGCAGCGCTGCCTGAAAAATTGCGAATACCAGACCGGCCGGAAGTAATAGGAGCAGCCGCATAGCTTTCTATATTAGGATATACGCGGATGGCTCTGTTTTGGATGAGCGCGGCTGGAACGCTCCCTGGCGGGCGTTCGGCCCAGCGGAACCCCCACCGGCGCACGGTGGCAGTCCAAGGATTCGCCGTGGGAGGCCGGCTCGCTTGCCGCGTGGGCCGTCGCGCTAACCGCTCTTTTTCTTGTTCCTCGCGTGAACGCTGGCAGATTCGCCGGCGGGCGGCTTCTTCGCCATCGGTTTGCGGCGCAGCAGCCGGTTGACGGCACGCACCAGATGCGAAACTTCATTGGCGCTTTTTTGGAGCACGGCATCCGCCCCGGTTGAGTCCTCATTGAGCCCCAGCGCGTCCGTGTAACCGGAAATGAGGATGATGGGCAGTTCAGGCGCCTGCTTACGCAGGCGGCGGATCAGTTCCAGACCGTCCATCCTGGGCATCTTATAATCGGTCACAACCAAATCGAACTTGTGCGCGCCAAGCTGCTCAAGCGCTGTGGCTCCGCACGACGCAGTCGTGATGCGATGTCCCAGCTCCTGTAATACGCTCTTGCGCGCCGCTAATCCATTGGCGTTGTCGTCGACCAGGAGAATTCTCGCTGGTTCGGAAGAAGTAGAAGTGCGTAGGGGCATGAATCGGAAACTTCGTCAAGGTAACAGGTCCATTACGAACGTGTCAATAAATCTGTAACGATCTCAAAAATGACAAGATCGAGTTCTTGACTTTCGTGGAATAACATTTTCCGGGCGGTGTGTCGCGGCGATCGCGGGAACACGGAGCGAATGAGCGCTACCGCTATTCCACTTCCCGCGGCGCGGTGTAGCCGGTCTTGGCGACGATCTGATACTTCACCGCCTTACCCTTCTCGTCGTTGACACGCAGCGGTTCGTTAGTGGCGGGGTTGATCAACTCCACTTTGATGCGCCGCACTTTGCCGTCGCGCGCCTGATTGGCAGGAGTATACGTAAGCACATAGTTGCTGCGGAGAACGTCGGCGATGGACCGGAAAATGCCGGGGAACTCAGCATCAAAGCGCGGGAAAAAGCTCATGCCGCCCGTCTCCTTGGCGAAGGTTCGCATCTGGTTGTCGGCCTGCAAGAATTCCAGCCGGTCGATGCCGCCCAAATATCCCCGCGCATCCAGGATTTCCCGTATGCTTTGCATCAGACCCACCGCATAGATGGGCACGCCGGCGTCCTGAAGCGCTTTGCGGGTCTTGTCGAAGGTCAGCCTGCTGAACGTGTCGACACCGGAGGCGATCAGCACGATCGCCTTGCGGCCCTCAATCTCCTGCATGCGCTGCGCGGTGTCGACGATGGCGTCGAACATGTTGGATTCCGAAAACGCCGGGATGCGCAAGCGCTGCAGGGCAGCAGCGGTTTCCTGGCGGTTGATGGTGAAGTCCGAAAGCATTTCCGTGCGAAGATCGTAGGCGAGTACAGCCAGGTAATCGTCCGGACGGAGGGTCTGCACGAACCCATAGGTGGCCTGCAGCGTCTGGAACCATGTGTAGGAATACAGGGACTGGTAACGGTTCGAAAATTCCACCACCAGCGCGATGGTCATGGGAGCTTCACCCAGGGAGACGTCGGAAATCTTCTGTGGAACACCATCCTCCGAAACGCGGAAATAATTCTTCGGGATGTTGGGGATGAAGTGCCCCTTGTTGTCGATAACCGCGGTATCGACGGTGACGGTGATGGCGTCCGTACGGAAAGTGGGCGTGTCCTCGGGTGGTTGGCCTTCTTTGGCGCGGCCGAAGCGCGAGGGAATCTTGGGCGCTTCGGCTTCGGCGGGAGCAGGGGCCGCACCAGTGGTACCATTGCCCGCGGGTCGCCGGGGACGGGCCACCGTCCGGCTATCGTCGTTCTTTGGACCCTGCTGCGCGAACGTGAGGATCGTTA
>CAMAUG010000386.1 GCA_945861255.1 Candidatus Sulfopaludibacter sp. SbA3 | reverse complement strand
CGATAGAAAGCGTTGGCTACCTTAGTGAGCCCGCCGTTGAGTGCGATACGGCGCGTGAGATTCACCGAGGCCTTCGCTTCGAAGCCATACGCCCGGCTGGGGCCGCGCAGTTGAAAGCTGCCGTCGTCTGGAACGTACACCTGCTCATTGGAATGATCGATCAGGAACGCATCCGCGCTGAACGACATCCGGCCGAGATTCGAAGAGAGACCGGTCTGGTAGAAATCCGTCGCGCCCACACGGGGGGCTTGCGGACGCAGCATCACGCCGCGCGCGTCGGCGCTATTGATGCCCCGGCCATAGTTGGCGTGCAGAGTCAGCGGCAGCCGCCGCGTGGGAGTGTACGCCAGGTTGCCCTTGCCCTGCCAGAGGCTGGCAGAGAGCACGCCGTTGCTCCCGGAGCTGCCGGCGTTCACACCGTCCACCAGGCCGTAGCGGAACACGTCGTAGCGCAGGCCGCCGCTGGCGATCAGCCGTCCGTCCAGCAAACTCACGCTCTCTTGAAAATATCCCGCGCCGTTGGTCACGTGCGCGTTGGCGCGGTTGGTCACCCCGAGGGGTTCGCGGCCCTTTCGAGGATACAACCCCACGTTGATCCAGTTATCGTGGAAATTTCCGCCGGCCGTGAACGATGCCGGCGCGCCGCCCAGCTTGTGAAATCCGTTGTACTGGGCGTTGGAGCCGTTCTGCAGCCGCGAATCGTGTTGCTGAAATGCGTCCCCGCGAACCGGATCGCCCAAATAGTAAGTGAAATTCGAGTACAGATCCAGGAGGGACCGGCTGACGAATGCATCCAGCTTCAGCGTCGCGCCGTTCGCGAGGGCGCGGCTATAGTATCCCGACGCCGTTCCCAGCCTGCTCCGCCCGCCGCCGGTGGGGTCCAGGAATCCGAAGCGGTCGATCCGGCCCGTCTCGATGAGGTCGAGCGGCAGTTGGCCCGACGAGAAAAAATTGTTGTTGCCGAACAGGAGCCGCACGCCCACCCGTTCGTTCTCATTCAGTCTGTGCGTGTAATTTGCGTTGAGGTTGTCGCGGCGATAGCGGCTGGCGTTCACGAAGGGGCCGTTGGTATAGGATCCTTCGTACGCCACGTAAGAATCGGCCTTGGTTAATGCCGGACTCCATCCCAGGAAGCCGCGTCCGGACTCAAAGTTGCCGCCTTGCAAACGCGCGGTGAAAGGATCGGGCAGGGATTCGCGCTGCCGGATGTGCACCACACCGAGGCCGCTGAAATCGCCGTACTCCGGCCGAAAGGGGCCGTTGATGACGGTGACGTCCTGGATCAGCTCCGGGCTGAGCGTTTTCAGCGAACCCAGATAGCCTTGCCCGTGGCCTTGCGTTCCCTGGTTTTGCGCGACGTTATCCAGCAACACTTTAAGGCCGCCGTTGACGCCGCCGTGATCCAGATTGAAGCCGAAGCGCCGGATCTCAAGCGACTTCCCGCCGCCTTCATGCTGGCCCGCGCTGATGCCCGCGTTCAGTTGCTGCAACACCTGGTCGTCGCGTGAGAACAGTGTTTTTTGAAACACCCCGGAGTTGCCTAGATCGACGCCAGGCTCGTTCACGGACGCGGTGATGACCACGCTATCCCGTTGGCCGGCCATCTGCCAGAAGTGGAGCTCGACTTGTTCTTCAAAGGGCGCCGTGAAGGACGCCGATGCGGGCGCGAAACCGGCGGATTCCGCCTGAACATGGTAGGTTCCCGCAATCAACCCGTTGAACTGAAAGCGCCCGTCCGCGTCTGAGGTGGTTTGCGCGAGTTCGTCACTTCCCAACAGCAGCCGGATTCGCGCGCTCGCGACCGATCTGCCCTGTGGATCGGTGGCTACGCCCGCAATGGCCACGGTCTGCGCCGCAGCGGGCACAGCGGCGCCCACTGCCATCCACAAGAAGAATGTACCGGCGCGAAGCAATGAGACGGCGACCTCCAGCTATAGATACGGTGCTGGTGCCGTCTTTGGATTCTAGCGCCGGGGATTGTGGCGCGGCTACTGGAACGCGAGCAAATAAACCGCTACCACCAGCCCCCCGCAGGCCAGCGACAGGGCCACGGCGACGCCCGAGCGCGAGGGTTGATCGATGTTCCAGCTTCCCTCCCGCAGTTTCCGGACCATATGCCGATGATTCATGGCGGCGACCACATTGACGATCACCCCCATCACCACCAGCGCCGTACCGAACCACAACGACAGGCGCGGCGACTGCGCCGGCGTGGCGTGCTGGACGGCCTGCACTTCACGCAAGAACAGGCCAAACCGCGCGACCACGAATCCGAAGCCCATCATCGCCAGGCCAGTGCGAATCCAGGCCAGTAGCGTGCGCTCGGCGGCCAGGAAGATGCGAGGATCTTTTTGTTGCTCGTTCATGTTGTTGCGCGTTCATGAAAGTCCTGAGACCCTGGATCTCCCCGGCGCGCTCGGGAGGCGCCAGTTCACCCCCCGATCGAATACATGGGCCTGGGCGGCGGCACGAACTGCTGCGTATTGATCTGGTGCCCGATCCATTTTTCGCGCACGGATTGCCGGATGGCGGCGGCGATGGCGGCATCGGGAGAGCCGTCGCGCAGCAACGTGCGGATGTCGGTCTCATCGATGGCGAACAGGCAATAGCGGAACTTGCCGTCCGCGGTGAGGCGGATGCGATTGCAGTTCAGGCAGAAGGGGCGGCTCACGGACGCGATAAAACCGACGCTGCCCAAGCCATCTTCAAACGCGTACTCGGTGGCGGGCGCGCGCGGGTCCTGATCGGGAATGGCGCGCAGTTTGCCGATTTCGCGCTCAATCATCGCGATCATGTCGTCGGCCAGCAGAACCTTGCCTTTGTCCCACAGGCCCTGGGCGTCCAGCGGCATGAACTCGATGTAGCGGATTTCAATACCGTGCTCGCGGCCGAACAGGGCCAGCGGGACGATATCGGGCTCCACCAGATTCTTCACCGCGACGGCGTTGATCTTCACGCTGTAGCCCACGCGCAGCGCTTCTTCAATGCCCTCCATCACGCGGCCGAAATCGTCGCGTCGCGTGATTTGCTGGAAGCGCGCGCGGTCAAGCGTGTCCAGGTGAACGTTAATGCGATGCAGGCCCGCGTCGTACAGTTCCTGCGCCTGCGCAGCCAACAGGACGCCGTTGGTGGTCAGCGCCATGTCTTCGATGCCTTCAATCGCCTTCAGTTTGCGGACCAGCGAGGCCAGGTCCCGGCGCAGCAGCGGCTCTCCGCCGGTCAGGCGCAGCTTGCGGACGCCCAGTGAGACGGCAATGCGCACGAAGCGCTCGATTTCTTCGAACGTGAGCACG
>CAMAUG010000385.1 GCA_945861255.1 Candidatus Sulfopaludibacter sp. SbA3 | reverse complement strand
CTGAAATCGATCCGGAACTTTCAAATCGAAAAATCCCAAAACACGACTTAACAGCCTGTGCTGCTATGGCTTGCCGCCCATCCAGTTACGGTTAGCCGGACACTACTGACAGCATTTACATACCAGTGCTGATCCGCATCGCTGGTCTCTTGAGCTGAATACTTCTTGCCCGGCCAGTAGCCGATGGACCCGACATGAACGAAGAGTACGTCGAGTGGTTCGCTGGACGATGCAGTGCCCATAGAACTACCTTGCCAAAACCAAAATCCCGTCGTCCATGCTTGAGAGGGTTGCTGACCGGGCTTTGAAGAGCCGCAACTGGAAAGGCCGAGAGTCCCGATCAGAAATAAGGACAATTTCCAGGAGAGCATTGATTGTAAATCTCTGCAATCACGTTAGCATACAAGGATTTCAGATATTGACGATCCATGCAGCCGTTGAGCATTACAGAAGCCGAACTGGAAAGCACCCGCCGCCGAGCGCGGGTGAACGTAAACAGCGGGGACTGAACCGCTTCTCCCCAACACCGTTAAGAGCCCTTACCCGCGAACGGATAACTCTACATTACGCCAGTTCGGCGTGCTATCCCATTGGCGACGACCCAGCTTCATGTAAACTCAAGGAGGAAGCTGATTTATGGATGCCTTGGCTGAGAAGCTGGACACGAAACTGCGCACTTGGAAACCGGAGACGGCCGCCGAAGTTCGAGAGCGAGTTGCTGAGGTGATCGAACTCGCCGACGCTGATGTCTTGGACCTCATCCGTTCTCGTGTCCGCGAGCAAGCAGTGCTGGATATTCTGGATGAGCCCACAGCTAGGTGAGGTGTGGCTCGCGGATCTTGGTTTGGCCGCCAAGACCCGCCCGGTGGTCGTCGTCTCGCGCTTTGATCCGAACGCTCCCCGTGCACTTGTTCTCTACGTCCCACTCACCACGCAGAACCGGTTAAGCCGTTACGAGGTTCCGCTCCCCAGACTGCCTTTCCTTGATCGAGACTCCGTGGCTAACGTACAGGGACTCGCCTCCATCCCTACTGTGTATCTGGAGCGAAGGCTTGGACGGCTTTCCACCCCTGTCATGACTGAACTGAAACGATCTCTGGTCTTCGCCCTCGACCTCGGGTAGGTGGCGTCGATCGCTTCACGGCGCGCGAGCACATCGTCAAGGTAGAATGTTGCGGGAGATCTCCATGCACCGAAACCTGCTTCCGATGGCCGCCCTCTGCCTCGCCTGCGCCGCGTCCGCTCAAATCCCGGACACGGTCTTCCTGGAGCAACTCACCTGGGACGAAGTGCGCGATTCCATCGCGGCAGGGAAGACCACCGTCATCGTACCCACCGGCGGCACGGAGCAGAACGGTCCCCACATGGCGCTCGGCAAACACAACGTACGCATCGCGGCCAACGCCGAGCTCATCGCGCGCCGCCTGGGCAACACGCTGGTCGCGCCCGTCATGGCTTATGTACCGGAAGGCGGCATTGATCCGCCCACCGGTCACATGCGCTTCGCCGGAACCATCAGCCTTCCGGACCCCGTCTTCCAACAGGTGCTTGAGTACGCCGCACGCAGCCTGAAACAGCACGGATTCCGCGACATCGTGTTCATCGGCGACAGCGGCCCCAACCAGCCCGGCCAGAATGCAGTCGCTGCGACGCTGAACGCGGAGTGGGCCGGCTCCAACGTCCGCGTGCACGCCATCGCCGGCTATTACCGCGCCGATCCGGAAGGCGACGCCGCGGAGATGATGAAGCGCGGCATCCGCAAGGAAGAAATCGGCAACCACGCCGACGTCCGCGACACGTCGCAGTTAATGGCCGTCGATCCGAAAATGGTCCGTACCGCCAAGTTGCAGGCGGGCGACGGCAAGAACGGCATCCAGGGCGACCCCCGCCGCGCCACTCCTGAAATCGGCCGCGCGTTGATTGAGAGAACCGTCGTCCGCACCGTGGATCTGATCCGCAAATCCATGGCGGCGCGCTGATCGCGCCAGCGCCGCAAGACCCCACGCGCTGGGGTACCGCGTTTCCGCGCTAGCGTCCTGTAACGCTGCGCAGCTTGCGTCTCTGATACTCGGCCCGCGAAAGCGCTTCGACGGCAGGTTCAAACTGGGTGGTGCGAATCAGGCCCACGGCGTCCTCCAGAAAGCCCTGCATCATCAGTGCCGCGGCGGCGTCGGTCTGATTCAGGTTCATGTTCTGGCTGCGCAGGCGCGCCGAAAGTTCCTCCAACAAGACGCGAGCCTCGCGCACCCGCTTCGCCGTTCCCAGAAAATTCTCGCGCAGTTCTTTCCACTGGCCCACTTGATCCGGCGTCAGCTTTTCCACGTCCACTGCGGGAAGAGGAGTCAGCGGGATGTCGGCGGGCTGCACCGGCGGAAGTATTTCCGCTCCGTCCGGAAGATTCGTAAGATTGCCGTAGAAACGGCCGCCGATGTAGGATGCGGCCGCCCACGCCGTGCCCCATCGTTGCAAGTCCGCTTCAAGCCGCGAATTGCCGCGGTCGCCCAGCATCATCGCGCGCGTCAGGCGATTCGCTCCCGCGTAAGCGTACGGCGCCGCGTATGGATAATAACCGATGCCGGGAGTCGCGTAGAACCCGCCCAGGTATCCGTAGGCGCCGGTGAGCGCCTGCATCACCGCCGGATTCGCCGCGTAAGCGGAGCTCGCCCATGCCAAATACGCGAAGCTCTGCCGCGCCAGCGCGCGATTGCGTGCAATATCGGCCGCACCGAATCCCGCTGCGTACGGCATCATGCCCCGGTAGCCCGCCACCAGCCGGTTGCTGTTGGCGATCACTTGCGCGGCATCCATGCGGGCGCCATTCATCTGGCCGCTCCACGCACCCACGTCCGCCGCCAGCGCGCCCTGTAGGTCTGCCTGCGCCCAGACACCTGCCACGAAGAGGCTCGCGAGAAAAATAGCGCGCAACATCGCAGCCCTCCTACTGATTGCGAACGATGTCGCCGTTCACCGCCGGGCTGCCCGCGTAAGTCCCCGTGGCGATGCGCTCGCGCACGGTGGTGATAATCAGTGTCCCGATCGGAGACACATCCACGTCCAGAACTTCACCGGTTTTGGGATCCTTGATCTCCTTGCCCTTGTGATAGACCGTCAGTTTTTGTCCGTTCTGCACGCCTGCGGCCGAGCCTGCGTTGATGGTCATCGATGTCCCTGAGCTATCGGCCACCAGCGCTTCGATCTCACCCGCTTTCGCGGAGGACGCCGCCCCCGCCGCGCGCGCCGCCACGTCAACCGCCAGCTTGTCGCAGGCGTCCATCACGGCTTCACCGATAATCGTTTCGCCGAA
>CAMAUG010000384.1 GCA_945861255.1 Candidatus Sulfopaludibacter sp. SbA3 | reverse complement strand
CAACTGGCGAAGACACCTCAAAACGGCCAGCGGAAGTTGAAATCGAAAAAAGTAAAAACACCCTTCATCCAACTGAACACAAGGAACTTAGGTGGCCCTCAAAATGCGATAGCCGGACAGCAGTGCCTTTAGGTGTATGTTTTCCATTGAAATATGATTGCATCTGTTGTAGACCTGGAACTTAGCGGACCAGTGTATCGGGCGCTCGGAGGCGATGGCGTACACGATGAAGAGTAGAACATCATTGAAGCGAATAGCATTGTTCTGTCTGACCGCCGCCGTGTGTTTGGCGAACGTCATCACCGGCGTCAGCGGAGATCTGAGCAACCCCGCGCCTTTCACTATCGTAGGGATCTCCAACCAAAACCAAAAAGGCAACGAGATGGGCGGCTTCTTGGTTTCCGCGACTTTCGGCGATGGTTCGACCCTTACGTGCACTTTGGCAACTAACGTCGAGAGTTGCAGCAACGCTGGAGATTTTTCGTTTATCATCAGTCCGGGGACGCAGAACACCAGCGCCGCGACATGGGAAATCAGGAACCTTCGGACCGGTACTGACGGTACCAGCGACAATATGATTTCCTTCACCATGGATGGACGCAATGCGGGTAATGGTGGCGGTGGCTTGGGCACGGTTTTTAACCCATGCGTAACCACCACTGCTCCGCTGGTCTTTAACGTGGCCGGCGGCTGCTCCGGCACTGGTGGTGGAAACGGGGCAACTATTCAGGACCACTCGGGCGGCCTAACGGGAGTGACCGCCAGCGCTTTTTACGATAGGGCAGTCATGCTGTCCAGTTCCTCCGTTCCCGCCGGCGACTTATGGTTCAGAGTCACTCTGACGTTTGCCGGGACGACTTTCGAAGGACAAGGTGCCGGGGGAGGCACGGCGTTCCTCTTCGACGCCGATACGGACCAGGTTGACATCCCGGAACCAGGCACATACGGACTAGTGGGGCTGGCTCTCGCCGGTCTGGGCGCGTTTCGGCTGCGCCGCAAGAGCTAGCGGCCCAATCCGGCAATCGAGTTTTCGAGTTCTTCCAGCGCTCCCGCGAAAAAGTGGTCTTGCGCTTCAATCAATACTAAGCGCTTCGGCTCTTGAAGTGTCTCCGTTATGGCCCGCAGTTCCTCCACCGGGCCATACTGGTCATGCGTGCTTTGCACGAACACTCGAGGCGCGCGGCATTGTTCCAGGTTCGATTGATCCTTATAAACCGTCGGGAACCCGACCGCGATCACACGCCGTGGCTCCGGCGACTCCGAGCCCAGGCGTAACACGACTCTCGATCCAAAAGAAAACCCGGCCAGAGAGAACGGTAATTCCGGATACCGGCCACGCAGATACTGTAGCGCGACGCGCGCGTCGTCCAATTCGCCCTCGCCTTTGGCGTAGCTGCCCTCGCTCAGATTCACACCGCGGTAGTTGAAGCGCAGCACCACGGCGCCCGCGCGCCGCAGTCCTCGCGCCACGCGGTAGACCACCTTGTTGTGCATGGTGCCGCCATGTTGGGGATGCGGATGGCACACCAGCGCGGCCTCCACCGGTTCGCGGTCTTCGGGTTCTTCCAGAAGCGCTTCCAAACGGCCGTCCGGACCGGCCAGGAACAGGCTTTCTATTTTTCGTGGCATGAATTCTGGCGAGTGGCCGCCGCCCGCGTCTCCGCGGTTTTCCTCAGTAGCGGTGCTGTCTCCGCTAGTTGGAGCGGAAGTTGGTGAACTGCATGTCGATCCCGAAATCGTGGCCGCGCAGCAAAGCAATGATCTCCTGCAACGAGTCGCGGTCCTTGCCTGTTACGCGTATGAAATCGCCTTGAATCGACGCCTGCACTTTCTTCTTGGAATCCTTGATGGCCTTCACGATGTCCCGAGCCTTCTCCGTGGCGATACCCTGCTGCAGCGTCACCTCTTGCCGCACGGCAGAACTCGCCGCCGGAGTGATCGGCCCATACGTCAAGCCCTTGAGTGGCACCTGGCGCTTGACCAGCTTACCTTGCAGGATATCCACGACGGCCTTCAATCTGAAGTCGTCGGCGCTGTGCAGGACGATTTTATTGTCCTTCTCGTTCAATTCGATGCTGGAGTGTGAATCCTTCAGATCGTAGCGCTGGTGGATCTCCTTGAGCGCCTGCTGCACCGCGTTGTTCACTTCCGGCATTTCAATCTTCGAAACGATGTCAAAACTGTTTTCAGGCATGCTTTACGTTCCCCTAATCTGGCCGCTTAACTAATTTGGCCTCTCAACCGGGCCAATACTTTTTCAGTGATCTCCCGCGCCAGGCGGGGCATCTCCGCAGCAACCGCTTTGGCGATGGCGGCGCGCAAGACGTCGTCGCCGCCTAAATCCACAGCCATCCGCTTCACTACTTCCAACAAAACGGAGGCTTCAAACGGCTTCCCCAGAATCGCGTCACAACCGGCGGCACGGGCCGCGGCTTCGTCAATCTGTTCCAGCGCTCCGGTGGTCAAGATCACCTTGGTCGCCGGACGCGCCGCCTTGGCATGGCGGCATAGGTCCAGGCCACTGCGTTGCGGCAGGAACGCATCCACAATCAGGATCTCCGGAATCAGATCCGCCAGCAGCGCCGCTGCCGCTTCGCCGCCGGTGGCGGTGACTACTTCAAATCCGTCGCCGCGCAGGATCTGTTCGCCCATGCGCAAAGCGTGAACGCTATCGTCGGCCAATAAAATCACGCGCTATTTCTTCTGGTTGTTCGCGGGCGGTTTGGCCGGCGCCGCCGCAGGCGCAGCGGCCGGCGTCCCCCCGGCGGCAGGCGCGGCTGCGGGCGCCGCTGCCGGCGCTCCAGCGGCTCGAGCGTCGGGCTGGGTATCCAGCGCTGAACTTCCGCTCACCGGCGCCACCGTAACGTCGCCCGTGAATCCCCCGGCGCCGCCGGGCTGCGGGATGTTCGGCGGAATTTCCCTCTTGGGAGGCTCCATGGTGGGCGTCCCGCTCCTGGCCGCGGTACTTACCTCCGGGCCGCGCCGCAGGAAGCTGGTTGCCTTGTGGATCATGCCGGGATCCTGGTGATTGGCGGCTTCGAATTTCATCCGCGCTACCGCCGCCGGATCGGCTTCCGGGATGGGCATTTCCATGCTTTCCAGTTTTTTCCTGGCGTCGTTGACGTACTCGCTCAAGGGATAATCGCGCACTAGGCGCACATATGCTTCTACCGCCCTGGGCCGGAAGCGGGCACCCATGTGCTCGAAGGAATCCGCCTCTTTCCATAGGGCCTCGTCGGCGCGGCTATACAGCGGATACTGCCCCACCAGCCCATGCAAGCGGTTGGATGCCGCTGAAAACGATCCCTTGTGATGATAGAAATCACCGGCCGACATCTCCGCCTCC
>CAMAUG010000383.1 GCA_945861255.1 Candidatus Sulfopaludibacter sp. SbA3 | reverse complement strand
GAATCGCGTCGATGGGGTCGGGCGGGTCCACCGGATGATGCGCCCGTTCGTACGCCTCCACCAGCGCAAGCAACACGTCCAGCTTGTCTCCCCTGGCAGTCCTCCGCGGAGCGCCCCACAGACGTTCAATCTCGTGCAGGGTCTCGCCGTGCTCGCGGTCGCTTCTGATAGGTTTGATCGCCATATTGCACCGTCCTTACATCAATCCGGTCGTAGTCCGCGTGTGTCCCGATCCACTTCACGAAGATTACTTGCCGCCGGTAATCGATCGCCGCAACCAACCGGTAGCTATTCCCTTTGATATTGAAGACCACACGGCCGGCGCCAACGATGCTCGCGTTGGCATAGGCACGCTTCACATCCGCGGGATCGCTCCACGCTGCCCGTTCAACTTCGTGGTACCAGGCATCCAACGCTGCCTTCACGCTGGATCGATCCGGATGCCCCGTCAACGTCTCGACGAACCTTGCCAGCGTCGACCTTGCAATCACTCGCATGCAGCCGGTCCCATGATACCGTGTTCCCACTGTGGGCACAACGCCACCCGCCGCGGTCTCTACGCCCTTTGCGGCCACATCTCATTCGCTTGGCCTGCACGTTGCGTAAGCGCCGTGAGGGTGTGATCCGGAAACTCGGTGATCGCAGTCGAATTTGCTCGTCATGCAGTGCCGTCACGCGCGCCCCCCGTCCGTTTTCCCCGTTGTTCCACGGGTTTAGGCCTCTGGCGCGCCTCCTGCCCCGGCGGGCCACGCTATGTTGTGGTCAAGAAGTCCGGGTGTTGGTCTCGCACAGTACCGGGCCACGAAAGCTTCAGCAATTCTAGACACTGTTGGAGCAGCGTAAAGGCTTCCCGAGAGGGAGGAAATGGGTGATTCGAGTCGCGCGCCGCCTTTTCTTGAAAAATGAGAAACAGGGGCCGGACGTTGCCTTCCGATAGTGGCAACGAGGGGCCCCGAACGAACTTGTGAAGAAAGGTGTGCAGTGAGGCGTGAACGCACGGCGACGGTGATCGGCCGCGAATATACGCGAACCAAAGCGAATCACAAATCGTTTCCGAGCCATTTGCGTCCATTCGCGGCCATCACCCGGCGGACCCGCGACAAATCCATTTCGCCCGACGTCCCGTATACACCTACAAAGGAGACGCACACTTATGAACAGCACTTTCAAACAATGGATTTCCTGCGGCGCGATGGCACTTGTGCTCGCCGCCTCATCGTCGGCACAGGCACGGCAAAAGAGCCTGTATGACCGGCTGGGCGGGAAGGCCGCCATCACCGCGGTGGTGGACGAATTCGTTGGCCGGGTGGCCGCCGATACGCGCATCAACAAATTCTTCGCGGCCGCCGCCTCCAACCCGCAACATCTCGCCATGTTCAAGATGAAACTTGCGGATCAGATATGCCAGGCCAGCGGCGGGCCCTGCAAGTATACGGGCATGGACATGAAGGCCGCCCACAAGGGTATGGGGATCACCTCGGCGCAGTTCACGGCGTTGGTGGAGGATCTCGTGGACGCGTTGGATAAGTTCAAGGTGGGGGAAAAAGAGAAGAGCGAACTGCTGGGCGCTCTGGGACCGATGAAGACGGACATCGTAGAGAAGCCCTAGCGCTTCTTCCCCAGTCAAGAGGCGGCAGCCCGAATCATGTGCCGGGAGGCCGCCTCCTCTTTTTATTCGTCCGCCGCCCTCAGTCCGCTCATCCCGATTTTCGTCCACAATAAATGTGTGGCCGAAACTAACGACCCGTCCAAGCCCTTCCACGAACCCCGCCTGGCGCTCAACCGCATTTACACTCGCCGTGGAGACGCGGGCGAAACTGGTCTGGTGGGCGGGCAGCGTGTTTCCAAAGACTCGCCGCGTATTCAAGCCGCCGGCGCCGTTGATGAGTTGAACGCCTGCGTTGGCCTGGCGTGTGTTTCATGTGCCGGTGACGCGCGGCTTGCCCCGCTTGCCGCGATCCTGCTGCGCGTCCAGCATGAGCTTTTCAATCTTGGCTCCATCCTGGCCACGGAGCCGCTGGACGTTCATCCCAAGCAGCCCCGCGTCACCGAGGCAGAAGTCGCGCAACTGGAAAGCGAAATCGACGCCATGAACCAGGCGCTTCCCTCGCTGCGCAGTTTCGTGCTTCCCGGCGGCACGCGCGTCAACGCGGAATTGCATCTGGCGCGCACCGTGTGCCGGAGGGCGGAGCGGTTGCTGGTCACAATGGCGCGCGCGGAATCCGTTCCGCCCGAGGCGCTCCAGTATCTGAACCGGCTGAGCGATGCGCTGTTCGTTTGGAGCCGTTGGGCGAATCACGCGTTAGGCGTGCCCGAAGTCTTGTGGGATCCCAACGCATCCTCGAGCGCCGCCGCCAGATCGAAATAGCGGAACTGAAATCCCTCGCGCTGCGCCGCCTCCGGCAACACACGCTGCCCGCCAAGTAAGATCTCCGCCATCTCCCCGAACAACAGCTTCAACGCGAAAGGCGGCACTGGAAAAATGGCAGGCCGATGCAGTGCATGCGCCAACGCGCGCGTGAATTCCGCATTGGTCGCCGGATGGGGAGCCACGGCGTTTACCGCTCCGCTGAGCCGCGGCGTGCGCAGCGCGAACTGGATCAACGCCAGCAGATCCTCCAGATGGATCCAGGACATCCATTGTTGCCCGTTGCCCAGCCGGCCGCCCAGTCCCAGCCGGAACGGTAGCAGCATCCGCGCAAGCGCGCCGCCGGCCGGCCCCAGCACCACGCCGATGCGGAGCGTCACCACGCGCACTCCCAGCTTCTCCGCCGCCCGCGCTTCGCCCTCCCAGGCCACCGCGACTTCACTCAGAAAATCGCTCGACGGAGGCGAACTCTCGGTAAGGATTTCGGCGCCGCGCGAGCCGTAATAACCCACCGCGGACGCGCTCACCAGCACCGCCGGCTTGTGCTCCAGATGCGTCATCGCCGCAACCACCGCGCGCGTCCCGTTCACGCGGCTATCGATGATGCGCCTCCGCGCCGCCGTGGTCCAGCGTTGCGCGACTGGCTCTCCCGCCAGGTGCACCACCGCGTCGCATCCAACGAACGAATCGCGATTGAGATCCCCCCGCATGGAGATCGCGCGAACCGTGTGTCCCTCCCTGCGCAGTTGCGCGGCAAGGCCCCGGCCGATGAATCCGGACGCGCCCGTGATGGCGATGGTCATGCTTGTGCGGCCCTTAGGCTAGCATAAGGCCCGTGCGGTATGATGAGGCGTGCATACCAGCACGGTTTCGAGGATGGATACAGGCGCCCGCGGGCAGATAGTTACGCCCTGGGCCATGCGAGGGAAGTATGGAAAAACAAGCGCAAAATATACAAGAAGCATTTCTAAACAACGCGCGAA
>CAMAUG010000382.1 GCA_945861255.1 Candidatus Sulfopaludibacter sp. SbA3 | reverse complement strand
AGGTTGCACCAAGTTCGACCGCCGCCCACACCGGCAATGGATTCAGCAGGCCTCCGTCGATATACCAGCTTCCGTCAATCCGGCGCGGCCGCGCGACGCCCGGCACCGCGCAGGAAGCCACCAGGTGCTTCCACGTAACACCATCGCCGGCGATCGTCTTCGGCTTCATTCGCAGGAGGTCTACTATAACCACCGCGAATTCCCTTTGCAGCGGCGCGGCCGTCAGATGCCGCGCGGTGGCTGCAAGCCGGGCGAACCCCGTTCCCTCTCCGTTGCGCCAAAACTCGCATAGCGATTCGGGCGACCAGCCGGAGGCGATGGCGTACCCGTTGAGCGAACCCACCGACGCCCCCACCACCAGATCGGGCTGGAATGTCCCGGCCAGTGCGCGCCACGCGCCTGCCTGCCAGGCGCCGAACATGCCACCGCCCGAAAGCACCAGCGCCGTTTTTTGCTTCATTCGCTCCTCGTGCGCAACGCCGCGCCCACCACGCCCGTCTCAATCCCGGAGGTGGAGATGCGTCCAATAGCGGCAATGCGGGTGTGCATCACCTTACAATAGAGGTTTAACTTCATGGATTTCCATCCCACATCGGACGGCCCGGAGGCCCCCCTGATTCTCGCTTTGGATCGCCGCGGCAGGCGGCCGAGCGCCCGCGAGTTTCCGGCGTCAGCTGACGAACGTACCGAGCGGGACAATCGGCGCGCTGAACGACGGAAACCGTCCGATCGCGGCGTGAGGACTCATTGAAATTCCGGATTGCACTTTCCGTTCTGGTGGTGGCCCTGGTGGGCGCAGGCGCGTGGTACGCCGTCACCCTCCGCAACCGTCCACCGGAAGTTCCCTTCGCCCGCGTAACGCGCGGGACCATTGAAAGCACCATCCCCACCAACGGCAAAGTGGAGCCCATTGAGTGGGCGGAGGCACACACGGACCGTCCTGGGCCGGTGTCGAACATTCTGGTTCGGCGCGGGGAGCGTGTGGCGCTGGGTGCGCCCTTAATTGAACTGGACACCACGGAGATCACCGCGGATTTGGCGGCCGCGCAGTCCCGCATCGCGCAGGCGCGTGCCGAGCTGGAAGTCCTCGATAGAGGCGGGCGGGCGGTGGAGCTTTCCACGATCGCGAGCGATCTGGAGCATGCGCGGCAGGAACTGGCCACAGGGCGTAGGGAACACGACACGCTGGTCCGTCTGGAGGCGAAGCAAGCCGCGACGCGCCACGATGTCGCGCAGGCCAAGGACCGCGTGGACCGCGCCGAGCTGCAAATCCGGGCGCTCGAAAGCCGCCGCGGCGCGTTAGTATCGCCTCCCGACCGTTCTTCCGCCGAAGCACGCCTCCGTGACGCAGAAGCCGCCTCCGCGCTGGCCCAGGAGCGGATTCGCAAGAGCGTGGTCCGCGCACCTGTGCCGGGAACCGTATATCAATTCGATCTGAAACCCGGCGCTTATCTGAACGCGGGCGATCTGGTGGCCACCATCGGGCAGCTGGAGCGTGTGCGCGTGAGAGTGTTTGTCGATGAACCGGACCTGGGGCGCTTGGCCGCGCGGCTTCCTGTGACGATAACATGGGACGCTCTACCTGGCCGCCAATGGAAGGGCAGCGTGGACCGGACGCCCTCGCAGATCGTCGCCTTGGGCACGCGGCAGGTGGGCGAAGTACTGTGCGTGATCGAAAATCCCAAGAACGATCTGCTGCCCGGGACCAACGTCAACGCCGATATCCGCACGGATGCCGCCGAGGGCGTCCTCACCATCGCCAAGGAAGTGATCCGGCGCGAAATGGGAGAGAGCGGCGTGTTTGTGCTCACCGGGCAGACGGTCGCGTGGAAGAAGATCAAGCTCGGTATCGGCAGCACCACCCACACACAAGTGGAAGGCCTGAATGAGGGAGACGCTGTCGCGATGCCTACCGGGCAGGCGCTGAAAGACGGAATGGTAGTTGCGCCGGTGTTTCCCTAGAATCATCCGCGGCTGGTTCGGCGGGGGGGCCAAACGCGATTCGCGGTGCAGGCCTCCCATGGCAGCTAGCGTGCACAGCATTCCAATGGGGGCGTGATATGACTTCGATTCGGCCGCACTCCGTCGGCTTGGCTCTGGGGCTGTTCATCGCACTTTGGCATGTCCTCTGGGTGTCCTTGGTATGGACGGGCGTGGCGCAAGCGCTGATCGATTTTGTTTTTCGGCTTCACATGATTGAGCCGCCATACCGGATCACGGCTTTCAGTTTCGCGACGGCCACGCTGCTTGTTGTCGTCACCGGTGCGATCGGATATGCTTCCGGATGGCTGATCGCCGTGATCTGGAACGGCCGTGTGCGCCGTTCCACGGCGGGATCGTAATCGCGCTGGGGATTTTGACGCATGCCAGGCACATTGCACCAGTTCACGGATCGGATTCATGCGGGCCGCTACCTGGCGCGATCGCTGGGCGTGTATGCCGATCGCCCGGACGTAGTGATTCTGGGATTGCCGCGCGGTGGAGTTCCTGTGGCGGCGGAAGTGGCGAAGGCGCTGGATGCGCCCTTGGACGTCCTGGTCGTACGCAAGCTGGGTGTGCCGGGGCAAGAGGAGTTGGCGATGGGCGCCATCGCTACGGGTGGTGCTCGCGTCTTGAACGAGGACTTGTTGAGGGCCTTGGACCTGGATCCGGCCGAGATGGAGCGCATCGCCGCCCGCGAGGAAGCCGAGCTTGCGCGCCGCGAGAAGGCCTACCGCGCGGGCCGCGCTCCCTTCGAACTTCATGGACGAACAGTCATTCTGGTGGACGATGGCTTGGCCACCGGAAGCACGATGCGCGCGGCGGTGCAGGCGGCCCGCAACTTGGTTGCGGCTCGCGTGATCGCGGCGGCGCCGGTGGGTTCGGAGCAGGCTTGCCACGAGCTTCGCTCGGTTGCCGACGAAGTGGTGTGTCCTTTACAGCCGCCATCGCTGCAATCGATCAGCCAGTGGTACGGCGACTTTCCACAAACACCCGACGAGGAAGTGCGGGCGCTGCTGAAGAGACAGTAAGCGGATACGTCACGGCAAGACGATGATCGAACTGCGGGGAAATGCGAATTTCTTGCCCAGTTCGTCGATGGCGTTCACCTGCGCGACGTACTCGCCTGGCTGGAGACGCGCCATGGGAACCTGGAATTGAAACACGGCCACTCCCGGGCGCGGCGTGGATAGGCGGTTCACGCGCGCCGGCCGGGAAGTGAATACTTTCCGCGCTCCCTGCATCAGTTCCACACCCGCCAACAGATTCGGCGCCTTGCGGTCCGCGTCCACGTCCGGATCGTACACTTCGAAATAGACGTACATCGTCTGATCCTTGCGGAACACGCGCGTTATGCTGGGGACGATCTTCT
>CAMAUG010000381.1 GCA_945861255.1 Candidatus Sulfopaludibacter sp. SbA3 | reverse complement strand
GACGACGAGGGATGTTCGCCGTGACGATACGACCTTGGATCCCGAATCTGTCCAAATCTGCTCATAACTGCCCACATCGCCGGGCCTGGGAGGTCTGTCCACCCGATTGTCTTTGGCGCGCTTTTCGATCTCGGCGGCTTCCTGTTCGGTCAAGAAGGCTTTTTCCCCAAGCGCAACGGGCCGCTCAAAAGGCGTGATGGTCGGGTTGACCCAAGTGCCCTGTAGATCCGGCTGCCCGTCCGGTGTGCGAGGTTGGGTCCAGGCGGTGGACTTGGCGGCAACAGACGGTTTCGCCACGGGAGCCTGTGCGTTGGCGGCCAACGGCAGGATCAGCGCGGCCGCCACCAACACGGACGCCTTGAAATCGGGGCAGGGCGCTAGGAATCGGCAGGTCATTTTTTCACACCTCTCGAAGACATTCGTACGACGCCGTTAGTATAGCGCCATGGCCTCGCTGCCGCAATGCCCTGTGCCGTTCACAGCGGTTCCGCAGCGCGCGGAAAGGCCACGATCGCACCGACTATCGGGTACTGTTACGGCTAGTCCTAACTTTAGAGACGGCGACGTGGAAAAGTCTTGCAAACTGTCGGCGAAGCACGGATAATGGAATGACTCGCGGCGTTCGAACTCGACCCCGGGACTCAAAAACCAGCAGGAGGAATTCCATGAAACAGAAAACCATCGTAGTGGTGACAGCCACGCTTCTCAGCATGACAACCGCCTACGCGCAGAACGCGGGCTCCAATGCGCCGTGCGCGGGGTTGCCCTCGCACGCGGCCTTGAAAACCGCGCTCACCGCGGCGCGCGGTCAAGGCAACGGCGGCTTCAACCTCGACATGTGGGGCACTATCGTCGACCGCGATGGCACGGTATGCGCCGTCGCATTCACCGGCACGGACCGGGGCGACCAGTGGCCCGGCAGCCGCGTGATTTCCGCGCAGAAAGCCAACACCGCAAACGCATTTAGCTTGCCGGGCCTGGTGCTTTCCACGGCCAACCTCTACACCGCCACCCAGTCGGGCGGCAGCCTGTTTGGCTTGCAGCACAGCAACCCCGTAAATACGAGCGTCGCTTACGGCGGCGAATCGAAGAACTTCGGCCAGCAGAACGATCCCAATGGTGGGCGGTAAGATCGGCGGCGTGAATGTGTTCGGCGGCGGCTTGGCTCTCTACAACAGCGCCGGCAAACTACTCGGCGGCCTGGGCGTAAGCGGCGATTCGTCCTGCGCGGATCACAACATCGCGTGGCGCACCCGCAACAACCTGGGCCTGGATAATGTACCCGGCGGCGTCAGTGGCGACTCCACTAGACCAGATAACATCGTCAATGACATCACGCCTCAGCCCGGACAGATGGAAGGCGTCAGCGCCGGCGGCTGGGGCCATCCGGCTTGCTCCGCTGCGGCGACGGCCATCGCAGCCGCTCTACCGCAGGTCCCATAGTGCGCGAGTGAGCGAACGAAGGGACTGGAGACTGCATCCATCGGGCGCGTCAGCAGCGTGCTGGCGCGTCACCAACATTGGGTGAGCCCGAAAGTTAGAAAGCGGTTGGGGCTGACGCAGGTCTCCTGAAAATGCAGGAATCACGGAGATCCAAGGGCGGCGGGTGGCAGTGGCAATCGTTCTTGCCGAGCGAGAACTGTTGGTCCGCCGGGGCCCCAATTGGACACGACTACGAGAGTTGCGCAACGCCCCAGTGCTTTGCTAGTCTATAAAAGTCATTTCTCTTGGGAGGCGTGGGGCGTCGTTTGCTTCCGCCGTTTGGACCAGTCACAATCATGAGCCGCAAAACCGGAAAACAGTATACTGCTGCGTTTAATCAAGTCGGGGCGAAGCCTTATTCGCTCGACGAAGCCGTCCCGCTTGTCAA
Organism: Candidatus Sulfopaludibacter sp. SbA3; assembly: GCA_945861255.1. GTDB lineage: Bacteria > Acidobacteriota > Terriglobia > Bryobacterales > Bryobacteraceae > Palsa-187. The sequence continues at coordinate 1,521 of CAMAUG010000381.1, read as the reverse complement.
GAAAATCAAGTTCGCCAAGTTCGATGAAACGGTCGAGCTGCACATGCGCCTGGGCGTGGATCCCAAGCACGCCGACCAAATGGTGCGCGGCACGGTGGTGTTGCCGAACGGCCTGGGCAAATCGAAAACCGTGCTGGTGATCGCATCGGGCGACAAGCTGCGCGAAGCCACCGAGGCGGGCGCCGACTTCGTCGGCGGCGAAGAGATGGTCACCAAGATCCAAACGGAGAACTGGACCGCGTTCGACGCCGTCATCGCCACGCCGGATATGATGCGCAGCGTTGGGCGTTTGGGTAAGGTGCTGGGTCCGCGCGGCCTGATGCCCAATCCGAAAACCGGCACCGTCACCACCGACGTCGCGAACGCGGTGAAGGAAGTGAAGGCCGGCAAAGTGGAATTCCGCGTGGATAAGACCGGAGTGATTCACGTTCCGGTGGGCAAGGTGAGTTTTGAGGCGGACAAGCTGGTGGAAAATGTGGCGTCGCTGATCGGCGCCGTGGTTCGCGCCAAGCCCGCGGCGGCGAAAGGCAAGTACGTCAAGAGCGTGACCCTCTGTTCCACCATGGGCCCGGGCGTCCCTCTGGATGTGGCCGCGTATAACTTGAAGGTGGTCTAACGGAGTCTCATGAAAAAGAAACCGGAAAAACAAAAAGACCTGGAGCAGTTGCGCCAGCAGCTTTCCGAAAACGGAAGCATTTTCCTGACGGGCTACGAGAAGCTGACCGTGGGTCAGGACTTCGAGCTGCGCAAGGCCGTTCGCGGCGTCGGCGGCAACTACAAGGTGATCAAGAATCGCATCGCCGAGAAGGCGGCCGTCGGGTCTCCGGCGGGCGATCTGCTGAAGGAACTGAAGGGCATGTGCTCCATCGCCTATACGTCGGGCGATCCGGTGGCGCTGGCGAAGGCGCTGGCGGCATACGCAAAGGCGCATCCGGCATTCACGTTCAAGGCGGGGTTGGTGGAAGGCCGCGTGGTGGATGTGACGGGCATTCAAACGCTTGCCACCATGCCATCCAAGGATGAAATGTTCGCGAAATTGTTGTTCCTGATCAACGCACCCGCGCAGCGGATGGTGACGGCGATCAGCGGGGTGGGCCGCAATCTTGCGGTGGTGGTGGATCAGGGCGTAAAGGAAAACAAGTTTCAGGGCTAGCGGCCGGCAGGCCGTGCTCTTGCGAGCAGGGCCGCCGACCGGAATTCTTTTTTGAGAGGGTAGAAGGAACATCATGGCAGATATCAACGCGATTGCGGATCAGATTCAAGTGCTGACGTTGCTTGAGGCGGCGGCACTTGTCAAATTGCTGGAAGAGAAGACCGAGTTTACCGTGGTTCTCACCGCGGCGGGCGCCAACAAGATCAATGTGATTAAGGCGGTTCGCGAAGTCACCAGCTTGGGCCTGAAAGAAGCCAAGGACCTGGTTGACGGCGCGCCCAAGCCCATCAAAGAGGGCGTGAACAAGGACGAGGCTGAAACTATTAGGAAGAAGTTCACCGATGCGGGCGCGACCGTCGAAGTGAAGT
>CAMAUG010000380.1 GCA_945861255.1 Candidatus Sulfopaludibacter sp. SbA3 | reverse complement strand
CACCATATCGGAAGTGATCTCGCTGAACCAATGCGGGGTGTTGGGGGGAATAATCAAGACATCGCGGGGGCCAACCGCGCGGCTGGTTCCGTTCCGGATTGCGCCGCCGCCGGTGCTGGGACCGGTTAACTTAACCACCGAACTCTCGGGAGCCGCGGCCTTCGCGTTTTCCATGGTTCCACCCGTAACCAGCGTCGCGCTGCCGGAAATAATGTGATAGATCTCGGCGACCTCGCGGTGATCCAGACTCCCCGCGATTTGCGATCCGGTCCCTTTGGTGCGCGTGACGATCGCCACGCCCAGGTTATATTCACCATTGATGCCGACCACTCGAAGTTGCTGGTCGCTCACCACGGCGTTAAGATTCTTTGCCGCCACGCCGTCGATTTCCGCTTTCGAAATACTGGTCACCTGGCCGGAAGAAACCTGTGACTGCGCAATGGCAGCGGCAGAGAGCACGATGATCAATAGGCCACGCATGTTATCTACTTCGACTTCTCCGGCAGCGCAAACACAACGTACGCTCTGCCGGGAGCGGCGTCTCCCGCGACGGTATCGCCGGCCTGCCCCGGAGGCATTTTAGTAGCAGCCGGAACCACCAGGTATTGACGGCCATTCGTCTCATACATGGCAAGGATGCCTTCCGAAACGGCAGGCAGATCAGCCGACCACAAGACCTTCCCGTTATCCTGGTCAAACGCGCGAACCTTGCCATCGCTACCGGCGATAAAGATCAAGCCCGTGGAAGTGACAACCATGCCGTGTCTTACGCCGCCGGCGTATACGCCTGTGTCTTTGCCTCCCTTGGCGACGGCTTCAGCATCATCGCCATGAGGCACTTTCCAAGCGATGGTCCCCGTGTTGAGGTCGTAAGCCACCAGCCACGACCACGGCGGACTGAGAAAATTCGGGTGGTCATGACCGTAGCCCGTATAATACCGCTCCGCGGGCGCTCGAACGCCTTCCGGATACGGAGGGCCTACCTGTCCACCGTAACGCGCGGGTACCACCTCCGCGCGCGGCGCTCCGCCCGATGCCACTACCGGCCCTCCCAGTGCCGCCGGCGGGCTGCGCGGCGGTACGGGACCATCCAAATTGGCAAGATACGAAAAAACGGCGCTGCGATCCAGGTCCGGAAAAGCGGGCATCTGACCCCTTCCCGTGGAGAGCAGCTCCATGAAGTCTTGTGCGTCCATCTGTTTGGTGACACCAACCAGGGAGGGCGCTACTCCGGAGCCGGCTCGGTCGGCGCCATGGCAACCCTGGCAGTTTTGCGAATAGATGGCCTGGCCGCTCTGCAATCCGCCCGCGCCGCCGGAAGGTGGCTCGAGTTTCAACTTGTAGACCGAGACCGTATCCTGCGCGGAGATAAAGACCATGCCCTTTTTGGGATTCGCGGCGGTAGTGCCCCAGTTCGCGCCGCCGGTCGATGAGGGCGCCGCGAACGTTTCGTACTGCGTGGAAGGCGGGGTGAACAGATCCCCGCGGCCGCTCAGGAGCCTGTCTTTCCAGTGCGCTTGTTCCTCCGGCGTCATGAAGGGGTTGATATCATTGACGGTCATTTTCTGCCGGCTGAAAGGAGGAGGCGCGGTTGGAAATGGCTGCGTGGGCGACGCCTGCTCGCCCGGCATGTTGCTCTTCGGCGTCGGCCGCTCCTCAATCGGCCACAGCGGTTTGCCGGTTACGCGATCGAATACATACAGAAACCCTTGTTTGCTGGCCTGCGCTACCGCGTCCACCGGTTTTCCATCGTGGCGAACGGTCACCAGTTGGGGCGCGGCCGTTGCATCGTAATCCCACAAATCATGATGGATCATCTGGAAATGCCACAGGCGTTTCCCGGTGCGGGCATTGATGGCAAGCAGGCAGTTGCCAAACAAGTTGTTACCGGGGCGATCGACGCCATAGTAGTCGTAGGTGGGCGATCCAGTGGGAAAATAGGCGATCCCTCGTTTTTCATCCAGCGCGATTTCGCCCCAGGTGTTGGCGCCGCCTATGTATTTCCACGCGTCTTTCGGCCACGTCTCATAACCGAATTCGCCGGGCCTGGGAACGGTGTGGAAGGTCCACACGATCTTGCCGGTGATCACATCGAAGGCGCGCAAGTCTCCCGGAGCGGACACATAAAATTCGCCGGTCACCGACCCCAGCAGCAGCAGGTTTTCGAAAATACGCCCGGCATTGTTCGATTGAATGCGATTGATGGAAGCAGGATCGCGGCCCAGACCCTCCTTCAGGTTCACCAGCCCATTCTTACCGAAGGTCAAGATCGATTTTCCCGTGGTGGCGTCGATTTCCTGAAGATAATTGTTCATCTGGAAGATCAGCCGCCGGTCTTTGCGGTCTTTGCTTTCCCAGTAATTGATGCCGTAAGGAGTGATCCCGCGCAGGTTCTCATGCACCCAGATCTCTTTCCCGGTGGTCGCGTCCAAGGCAACCAGCGAGAAGTTTCTGGCCAGCACGTACATCATGTTGTCGACGATAATCGGGTTCAAGCGGTAGCTGTTCCTGTCCCGAACGGGATAGGTCCATGCAACCTGCAGCTGATTCACGTTGGACTTATTGATCTGATTGAGATCGACAAATTTCGAGGAATCGGGACCGCCGCCGTAATCCTTCCACGACTTGGAATCACGCTGCGCGGCCGCGAACTGGGCCGAAACCAGCAGCACAGTCGATAGGAAGAGGGTTCTGTTGAACGAAGCCATGAGCGTTATTGTACGCGACGGATCTGGTGAGTGCACCCGCCATGCTTGGGCTCGAGTCCTTATGGTCATCCACAGGGTCATCCACCGTGAGGCGCCGCATCCAACGCCGAGCCCGGCTCTAGACCGGTTTTCGGGGTCACCTTAAGCCGTCGCAACCGCACACGCGCAACGCCTTAAGTCGCGGCTCTGTCGGCGGGGTACAACAAGCAGAGCGCGGATTCTGAGCCGCGACCAGAGGGAGCACTTGGGCTACGCCCAGAGCGTTCCGGCGCCGGGAACAAAGAGGAAACCAACTATTCCGGGGACTCCGCAACCCTCTGCCGGTAAATCTCCCGCGCCTGGTCGTAGACCTTGCGCGCTTCGTCTCGTTCCGCCGCGCGAATCAGCGGCGACTTCTGCGACCAGCACTGGCCAACCGCATCCGCGCACCATTGCGCGCTGGCCCGCGATGCACGTACCGGTTTTCCGTCCACGATCGCGAAAACCGGGTTGGTATGGGAAGAAGCGAGGATGCGAACGGCAATCCAACTGCTCTTCCGGATGGGGACCTCGAAGTCCAGATCGCGAATGGTCCCGTCCGCAACCATGGTCTTGCGGGCCACCGGCAGGCCATTTACGATCACCTCCACCGGCACCTCACGCGTGTTGGGGATGCGCGCCCGCTCGATGTCCCAGTAAGGCTGCTGGTCGTATCGC
>CAMAUG010000379.1 GCA_945861255.1 Candidatus Sulfopaludibacter sp. SbA3 | reverse complement strand
ATAGCTTCGGGAAGCTCGGCCAGATCGAAGCCGGCCTTGGCGCGCGCTGTGAAATGCTTCAATCCGAAGTAGACCGCGTCGGCGCCCGCCTCAATGGCTGCGTGCAGCTGCGGCCAGTGCCCGGCGGGACTCTTGATCTCGGGCTTGCGTGGGACCAGCGGCATGGGGACTTCTAGAACCCGTTCCGCACGACGGCCGTGACGTCGATTTCCGAGACCTGTTGCGCCTTGCCCGCCGTGATGTCGACCCAGTGACTGCCGCTCGCATCTTCGGCGTGCAGCGCCGCGCCGAATTCTCCGCCGCCTTTGCGCGCCACACGGAATCCGGCGGATTGAAGCTGACTTTCGTAGAAGGATAATACCGGCGCGAAATCGCCTTTCACCTCAAACTGGAATCCGTACGTGGTTTGATCCGCCTTACGTTGCGTGCGGATGCCCGCCAGTTCCGCCCCGGGGTAGCGCGGCACCCAGGCAAAGCGGCTACTGCCTTCTTCCGATGGCGCGCCGGGGGGCAGTGGATTTAATGAAGTCTTCACGGGCTGCTGCTGACGCATGTAGTAAAACATCACGCCCAGCAGAAGTACGCTGAACAAGATTCGGGTCAGTGGGTTTCCCTTGCGCACGGCTATCCTCCATGGTCGCGCAGCGTGGAAGAGGGAATCAAACGCGTCCGCGCGCAAGCAAGCGGTGGGCGCGCCTCACTCACACGCGCAGGCAGCTCACCGTAATCGCGCCTTGAAAGCAGTGGTCGACGTCACGGCCGGGCGTGCGGGGGCGCCCTGGATAGGATCCCGCATAGTGAAATATATCCTGTTCGCGCCGGTAGCGGACGTCGAGGGGTTCGTTGTCGGGATCGCAGTGCACCACGGGAGCGGAGGCGCCGTTTTCCAAATGCGGAAGATTGACGTTCCAATACATGCGCACGCCAAGCGGCTCTGTGAAGAGCCACTCCATCACCCCCTGCGCGATTTCACCCGAGCGGGACCAATCGAGCGCCAGGTCTCTGCGAATATACTGCGACACCGCCACGCCAGGCTTGCCCAGCAACGCGGCTTCCCGCGCGGCTGCGACCGTGCCCGAGATATAGAGATCCGCGCCCAGGTTGCCTCCACGATTAATGCCGGCGAGCACCCAGTCGATTTCCGGGAAAAGCGACGTCAACGCGACGCGCACGCAATCCGCGGGTGTTCCCGCCAGGTGGAATTCGTTATGCGCGGTTTGCGTCAGCGCAAGCGGACGGTCCGTGGTGACGCGGTGCCCCACGTAGGATTGCGGCTCGGCGGGAGCCACTACGTAGACCTCGCCCAGCGCCGCTGCCACGGTTTTCAGGGCGGCGAGACCGGGTGCGTCGAAGCCGTCATCATTGGTAACCAGGATCCGCGGGCGGGCCATGTCCTCTTCATCATGACAGAGATGTTCAGGCCACCAGTTCCACCGCCGGATCACCGATACGTGCCGGTTGACCGGTAGCGGCCAGCACCGCCGACCACAACTCCCCCGCTGGCCCCACGCGCCGCGTTCGATCAATGACCATGGTGGTGGGCACGTGAATGAACACGTTGTACCAGATGCCCAGTACCATATCGGTGCGGCCGGCCATGGCGGCGTGAACGGCATTGCGCGCGAACTGGTCGCACAGCAGGGCGTCATCCTTGTTCGCGGGACGGCTGCGAACGATGTAACTGGGGTCGAAGTACTTCAAGTTGATGGAGATCCCGCGCCCGGCAAAATAGCGTTCGATGCCCTCCTTCAGCCACACCCCGCTGTCTTTTGGTTTGACGTTACCGGATGAATCGCTGCCGCCCGCCGCGCCGGAAATCAGGTTTTGCGCCGCGCCCTCCGCGATGACGATCACCGCGTGCTGTTTGGAGGCGAGACGCTGTTCGAGCAACCGCAGCAAACCTTTCTCGCCATCCATTTCAAACGGCACTTCAGGAATCAGGGCGTAGTTCACTTCCTGACTGGCGAGTGTCGCTCCGCACGCCAGAAACCCGGCATCGCGGCCCATCAGCTTGACCAGCCCTATGCCGTTTTGAACGCTCTTGGCTTCCACATGCGCGTTGTCGATGATATGCGCGGCTTCCTCCACTGCGGTGGAGTAGCCGAAGGTGCGCCACACGTATTCAATGTCGTTATCGACCGTCTTTGGGATGCCGACGATTGACAAGGGATACCCCCGGCGCACGGCCTCTTCGTGCAGCAGATGCGCGCCGCGCTGGGTGCCGTCGCCCCCCACGCATAACAGAATATTGACGCGGCGCTGCTCCAGAAAATCGAGCGCCGCTGCAGGATTTACCGGACCGCGCGAGGTTCCCAGAATCGTACCGCCTTTATCGTGGATGCCGTGGACCACCTCCGAGGTGAGTGTGATGGGGTCCAGCCGGTTGGCTGCGTCGAGTCCCGCAAACCCGTAGCGAATGCCCAGCACGGCGGGCACCCCGTAGCGATGGTGCAGTTCCAGGAACACCGAGCGCAGCACGTTATTCAGGCCCGGGCATAGCCCGCCGCACGTGACGATGGCCGCGCGCGTTTTCGCCGGATCGAAGTAGATGCGCGCCCGCGGACCAGCGCGTTCAAATTCGATGGGCTCGTTGCCGGACGGGGCGCCCGGCAGCATGATCGACTCCGAGACTTCACGCCCAACAGGGGAGTGCACGGCGCACGGGCCGAGGCGTAAGACCGTCGCTGCCGGATGAAGGCTGGTTTGCACGTGTGTCTTATCGGTGCAAACGTGGAGTGAATGAAGTTAAAGCATGGCGAAGTGCGGAAAAGGCTGAAATGTTGCATCGGCCTGCCCCGTTCCTGCATCATAGATACTGGAGCTTCGCTAGGAATCATTATGGCCGGTGACAATACTCTCAACTTTACCGATACCGCGTTCGATCAAGACGTACTGAACGCTGACGTCCCCGTATTGGTGGACTTCTGGGCGCCGTGGTGCGGGCCCTGCCGGGCGATGGCCCCGACGATTGATGCCGTAGCCGAAGAATATGCCGGCAAGGTCAAGGTTGGGAAGCTGAATACCGACGATAACCCGGGCACCGCATCCCGCTTCCAGATCCGCGGCATCCCTACCCTGCTTCTGTTCAAGGGCGGCAAGGTGGTCGATCAGCGCGTCGGCGCCATGCCCAAGCCCGAAGTCAAGAAGATGCTGGACCCGCATCTGCTTGTAACCTAATTCAGAACGCGGTCACGGCGCCCTCGGACGCGGACCCCACCAGCTTCACGTATTTCTTGAAGACGCCGGAGGTGTATTTGGGCGCGGGCTCGGTCCAGGACTTCATGCGTTCGGCTATTTGCTCCGGCGTCAAGTCCACGGTGATGGAGCTTTTCTCCACGTCGATGGTGATGATGTCGCCTTCGCGCACGGCCGCGATGGGGCCGCCATTGGCCGCTTCCGGAGCAAC
>CAMAUG010000378.1 GCA_945861255.1 Candidatus Sulfopaludibacter sp. SbA3 | reverse complement strand
TGGCCATCATGAATAACGGCACGCGCAAGGGTGGCAATCCCGACGCCATGCGGACCGTATTTAGTTCTCCTGGTCTTGAGGATCTCTGGCAAATGCACTTTTCCGTGCTAAGCGGCCAAGAGTACACCGTCCCTGGCATGTTCATTGCCAACACGTTTGATGACCAATCAGCGGCCATGCCCATTGCCCCGCTTACTCCACCTCCACCGGGACCAAATCAGCCGCCTCAACCGGCGCACGAAGGCAAAGCATATTGGTTCAAAGTCTCGGTGCAGCGGAACGGCACCTTTACGGTGACCAACACGCGCAACGGCTTCAGCAAGACGTATGAGGCGCGCCCCTAGTTTGGAGAACCGAAAACAACAGAAAGCGTGATAGAGAACAGGCCTTATTCTCAACACGGGCCGATGCCTTGGCTTGGAGCGGCCACTGCGAGCCCCTGACGCGCGTATGATGAGACTATGGCTGTGCTGCACATCACGGAAGCCGATTTGGCCCGGAATACCGCGTCCGTGCTGGACCGCGTCCAAGCCGGCGTGGAAGTGATCATCGACCGCGATGCCATGCCAGTCGCGGTCTTGCGTGCCGCTCGACCCAGGCGCCGCAAGCTGTCGGAGATCGCGGCGTCGCTTCCGGAGCGCTCCGTCGCAACTCTCGACCCCGACTTTGCCGCCGATGTTCAAGACTTCGTCGACCGCCATCGCGAACCCTCGAATTCGCGGGACTGGGAATGAGCTACGGTGGGAGTAGTTCTGGATTCGTCCGTCATCATCGCCGCCGAACGCGCCGGCAAGAGCCCGCGGCAGGTGGTGTCGGAACTCGCCGCCCTCCTGGGTGACACGGAAGCGACGCTATCCGTTGTAACCGTGATGGAACTCGCTCACGGCATCCAGCGCGCGAATTCGCCGGAGCGCGCTACTGCCCGGCGGCAATTTCTCGACGAATTGTTCGTTGAAATCTCCGCTGAACCCGTTACAGCATCAATTGCGATGCGCGCCGGGAAAATCGACGGGATACTTCAAACCGCCGGTTCGCGGATCGCGCTTGGCGACCTTCTCATCGGAGCGACCGCGCCGGAACTGGGTTATTCGGTGGCCACTCACAACTTCCGCGACTTCGATAAAATCCCAGATCTTGCTGCCAAGCGTATTTGATTGGCGTTCACCTGAGTTCAGTACCAGTTTCCTCCAGCATTTGCCTGAACCTGCCGATCCGCTTCGCGCCCTCCGCGCGCCGCTCGCGGTACTTTGTGGTCAAGAAGTCCGGGTGTTGGTCTCGCACAGTACCGGGCCACGAAAGCTTCAGCAATTCTAGACACTGCTGGAGCAGCGTAAAGGCTTCCCGAGAGGGAAGAAATGGGTGATTCGAGTCGCGCGCCGCCTTTTCTTGAAAAATGAGAAACAATGGCCGGACGTTGCCTTCCGATAGTGACAACGAGGGGCCCCGAACGAATTTAGAAAGTGAGCCGCGGAGGAACGCAAATCAACTCAGCCGCAAGAAAGCCGTCAGCGAGGAGCGCGGCGAGAGCGGCGCAGGAGGGTTCGGGCCGAATCGCGCGAGTCGCTCCGCGGCTTCGCCGGAGGTAAGCCCACCCGTAACCACGGTATTCCGGAGCGGGGATTCATCCGTCATTCCGCTCTACTTCACCGGCGGAACAAACGGCATGGACCGCGCGAACACCCAGCACAGGAAGAACACGATAGGAGCGTTCACCGCCAGTTGCAGCGCCGTATAACCCACCAGATCCCGCGCGCGCAGCTTCAGAATTCCCAGCAGCGGCAGCATCCAGAATGGATTGATCAGGTTCGGCAAAGCCTCGGCGATGTTGTAGATCTGCACCACCCAGCCCATATGCACCTGGTGCGCGATGGCGGCTTGCAGCACGTACGGCGCTTCAATGATCCACTTGCTTCCGCCCGAAGGAATGAACAAGCCAAGCACCGCCGAGTAAGCCGCCGCCAGCAGCCCGTAGGTCTCATGGGAGCTGATGGAAACGAACATGTGCGCGATTTTCTCGGAAAGCCCCGTGCCCGTGATGATGCCGAAAATCATCGCGTAAAACGGAAACTGAATCAGCACGCCTCCGGTGGCCGGAATGGCATCGGCCACGGATTTCAAAAAACTCTTGGGCCGCCAATGCAGCAGCAACGCCGCGGTCATGAAGATCAGGTTGTAGGTGTTGAGGTCCAGCGCCGCCAGAGCTCCGCGTTCCGATGTCCGGAACACGCCCACCAGGTACCACACCAGCATCGCCGCGACCAGCACGTTGAGCACGGGGCTGAACTCCAGCCACTCGCCCGGCCGCGTGCGTACTTCTTTTTCCGCCGTAGGCTCCGCGAACGAAATCCCGTAGCTTTCCGCCGTGCGCGCGTTGGCCGCGGAGGGCGCCGAGAGATACGCCACGGTCACTGTCGAAGCGATCACGATCAGCGTCGTCACGATGCTCTGCCACAGCAACAGAGTCTGCGAAAGCGGAATCAGCCCGCTGATCTCGTAGAGCGACGCCGGCATGGAGGACCGCGTCGCCATCAACATGGCGGCCGATGAGGACAACCCCATGGCCCACACCGAACCCGTGCCCAGGTAGGACGCCGCTCCGCACGCGCGGTAATCCAGCCCTGGCATACGCTTGGTCAGCTCACGCGTCAGGAAGCAACAGAAGATCCCGCTGAACCCCCATGAAAGCAGCGAGGTCAACGTAGCGCACAGCGCCACCATGGCGATCGCGCCGCGCGGCGTGGAAGGCATGGCCGCCAGTTTCCCGATGGCCCGCCGCACCAGGGGCGTCGACGCGATGATGTACCCGCCGATGATCACCATCGCCATCTGCATGGTGAACGGCACCAGCGTCCAAAAGTTCTTGCCCGCTTGCGTGGCCACGTTGCCGGCCTGCTCTCCGGTCAGCAGGGCAATGACGAACACCACCACCACGCCCAGGAAAGCGAAGACCAATGCATCGGGAAACCACTTCTCGCTCCAATCGGCCAGCGCCAACCCCCAACGGGCCACGCGGCCCTCGGACGTCTCGGAGCGCGTTTTGGTTTGAGCCGGCACATTCATAACCCGCTTATGATAGCAGCCTGATGCGCCGCAAGATGGGGGGGGTGAGAGCGCGAGTGGGGCGCCCCCGAATGCGCTACAGTGAATACCACGATGGCCGAAATCAAGATCCAGCTCCGCCAAACCGCGCCTTCCACCACGGAGGCCACCATTCGAACGCACAAGGCCCTGGTGGACCGCCCCATCGCCAAGGGCGGCGCCGATCAAGGCCCCATGGGCGGCGAATATTTCCTGACTTCCGTGGGAGGCTGCTTCATGAGCACGCTGCTCGCTGCCATTGGGGCACGTGAAGCGGCCGTTACCAACGTGCAGACAGAAGTCGTGGGCGCCATGGTGGACAATCCCATGCGCTTCACGGCGGTCGAACTGCTGGTCTCC
>CAMAUG010000377.1 GCA_945861255.1 Candidatus Sulfopaludibacter sp. SbA3 | reverse complement strand
AAGGCATCATCAGAAGATTCCCGGCTTCGGCGAGCGTGATCGCATTCTGCTTGAGTATCTTCCAATCGACGTCGTTCTTAGGCGCGTTGCGCTCCACGTAAAAGATGGCGTCCGAGGTCGGGTAGATGATTTCAACCATAAGCTGGCTCATGGTCGCAAAAGGTTTGAACGGCTCGGGCGCCTGAGCAACCGTGGCGGTCGCCAGAAACAACAGCAGGAATGCGATGCGTGTTTGCATGAAAAGCCTCTTAGGGCAATTCTAGCACCGGCCGCCACCCGGCCTGCGCTCGGCACATGGGGCGCACCGCACGTCGCTCACGGCGGTATTCTGAATGACGTGCACACTTTGAATACTCGCAGGACGTTTATAAAGACCGCGGTGGCCGCTGGTTTTGCCTTCGCCACGGCGCACCGCGTGAATGCTCAGGGCGCCGTGCGCAAAAGCGTGGATACGCCGATCCTCAACATCGCGTACGAAGACTCGGGGCAGGGCTTCCCCGTGCTGCTGCTCCACGGCTTCCCGGACGATGCCCGCGCGTTCGACGACGTGGTTCCGGTGCTGGTGCGCGCGGGCTACCGGACGATTGTCCCGTACCTGCGCGGCTATGGCCCCACGAAATTCCGCGATGCGTCCGCGCCTCGCATGGCGCAACAGGCGGCGATCGGCCAGGATGTGGTGGACCTTGCGGACGCTCTCAAGCTCGACCGGTTCGCCGCCGTTGGATTCGATTGGGGCGGACGTGCGGCGGCCATCGCGGCAGTTCTGCAACCGGAGCGTATGCGTGCGCTTGTACTATGCGGCGGGTATACGATTCAGAATACGCTAGCCCCGTCGCAGCCCGCCTCGCCGGAGGCCGAACGAAACACGTGGTATCAGTGGTACTTCAACACGGAGCGAGGCCGCGTGGGGCTGGCCAAGAACAGGTACGCGTTGTGTAAACTGCTGTGGCAAACCTGGTCGCCCACCTGGCGCTTCACCGAGGAGACGTATGCGCGCACGGCCGCTTCCTTCGAGAATCCCGATTTCGTCGACGTGGTGATTCATTCTTACCGTCACCGTCACCGCAACGCCCCCGGAGAATCCCGCTTTGCCGCGATGGAACAGCGGCTGGCGGAGCGGCCGAAAATTCAAGCTCCTTCGATCGTGCTCTATGGAGCCGACGATCTACTGGGGCGTGCACCGGCAGAATCCGCCGAGCGATCAGTCTTTCCGGCGCTCGTTGCGCAAAGGGTGATTGCCGGGGCGGGACACTTTATGCCGCGCGAAAAGCCGGAGGTGGTGGCGCGGGCACTGCTCGAATTACTGGCCCGGGGGTGAGGAGAGCAGTCCCCGCCGCTTGTGCTCCGCTTCTCCCCTTCCGCCGCTACTGGCCGCGCGGCCGAAATCTGTGAGTGGAGTGTCAGGTGGAGCGTTGGTTGGGACGCCCCCCTCGTTCGCCTGCGCGCTCAACGGGCGCGCTCCAACTCGCCTTGAATTGCCGCGTCTGTTATCGTAGAAAGTTGGGCTGAGAAGTACGTTTCGTTAGAGGTTTGTCATGTCAGGTCATTCCAAGTGGGCGACGATTAAGCACAAGAAAGCCGCCACCGACGCAAAGCGTGGGAAAGCGTTTACCCGTCTGATCAAAGAGATCATGATTGCGGCGCGCAACGGCGGCGATCCCGACGGCAATCCGCGTCTTCGCACGGCCATCGTGGCCGCCAAAGCCGTCAGTATGCCCGCCGAAAATATCAAGCGCGCCATCATGCGCGGCACGGGCGAACTGGAAGGCGGCCAGATCGACGAAATCACGTTTGAAGGCTACGGCCCGGGCGGCGCGGCCGTTCTGGTGGCCGTCGCTACAGACAATCGCAACCGCACGGTCAGTGAGATCCGCCATATGTTCACCAAGCACGGTGGAAATATGGGGGAACAGGGTAGTGTCGCGTGGATGTTCGAGCGCAAGAGTCAGATTATCATCGACGCCGAAAAGGCTCCGGGCGAGGACGATCTCATGACGTTGGTGCTCGATGCCGGAGCCGAGGATCTCAGGAACAACGATGGGACTTGGGAAGTGATTTCCGGCCCCGAAAATCATGTGCGTGTGCTCGAGACCATCCAGAAGGCCGGAATTCCCACGGAATCCGCGGAAATTGCCATGATTCCAAAGAACCTGATGAAGCTTGAAGGCAAGAGCGCCGGCGGCATGCTGAAGTTGAGCGAAGCGCTGGAAGAACACGACGACGTGCAGAACGTATATTCGAACTTCGACATCGACGAGCAGGAAATGGAAGCCCTGGCGTAGACGCGCTGAGGTGAGGAATGCCGCTGGTCTAGTCGCTGGTTGAGCCGCCGGTGTAGAGGATGCGTGGCCACGATGAAAGTGCTGGGCGTTGACTGTGGAACCGAGCGTACGGGTTGGGGCCTGATCGAAAGCGATGGCCGGCGGCACCACGTGCTGTCACACGGAGTGATCCGGCTTGCCCCGCGCAGCGCTTTCGAAGGCCGCTTGGCGGCGGTGGGGGCGGCGATGCGCGCGCTGTTGGCCGAACACATGCCGGAGTGCGCGGCGGTGGAAGAAGTGTTTTACTCGCAGAATGTGAAAACCGCGCTCAGATTGGCTCACGTACGCGGTGTTGTATTGGCGTCCATTGCTGAAGCGGGCGTAGCGCTCGGCGAGTATTCGCCGCTCTCGGTGAAGGCCAGCGTGGTGGGCTACGGGCGCGCGGAAAAGAGCCAGGTGCAGCTGATGGTGCGGACGCTCACCGGCGTGGCCGTGGAATCGGAAGACGCGGCCGATGCGCTGGCGGTAGCGATCTGCCACGCGACCACCACATGGAGAGCCGGTACGTGGAAGGCCGGGCCCAGGGCATCCCGAGAGCCCGCAGGGGTGGCCGGATGAAGCTGGTTGTCCTGCTTGTCTCGGCCGTCGCAGCCGTGGCCGCCGATGCACCTCAAGTGATTTACAGCAAGACGTTTACCGGTGGGACTCCGCCGTACGTGCGAGTCTCCTTGGAGGCGGACGGAGCGGCGGCCTACAACGAAACCAAGGACCCCGATAACAGCGAAAAGGTACGCATCGAACTCCGCCGGACGCGGCAGATTTTCGAGCTGGCCGATCGCCTGGAGCATTTTCAGAAGCCGCTGGAGAGTGGCCTGAAGGTGGCCTACATGGGACAAACGACGTTCCGTTGGGAGCAGGACGCCGAACAGCACGAAGCGGGATTCAACTACTCCACCAGCGAGGATGCCCGGGCGTTGGCGGTCCATTTCGACAGCATCGTCGAAAGCGTGCGCCTGCTGGTGGAATTCCGGCGCGTGATCAAATACGACAGGCTGGGAGCGAACGCCGTGGTGAATCGCGCCGCCGTTTTGTGGGACAACAAGCGCCTGGCGGCGACCGCCGAGTTCCTGCCCTTGTTCGACCAGGTGTCGAAGAACGAAGCCTTCATGCACATGGCTCGCGATAAGGCCGCGCGACTGGCGGATGCCATTCGCGCGGCCGGGAACTGAGGGTTCCATGAACTGGATATTGGCGATGGCGTGCGCCGCTTCGTTCGCG
>CAMAUG010000376.1 GCA_945861255.1 Candidatus Sulfopaludibacter sp. SbA3 | reverse complement strand
CCAAGAGGATATCCGCCGCCGTTTCCACTAACGCCACCGGTTGGAAACTCAACGGTCCGCCATGCACGCAGGTGTCGCCTTCCGCGGCCAGTCGCAGGTCGGCGAACTCCGGCGTGAAATCCCGTCCCGGCGTGACGTTGCGTACGTGATAGTCGTTGAGATTCGCACCTGCGATCATGTTTCTCCTTCCGTGCAACGCCGCGTCGGCGAGGATCCGAATTCCTTCCACGCCCAGTGGCCCCAGGGAACCCGCCTCCGCTCCGAACTTCTCACGAATCTCCTCCGACGTGGCCTGCCGGATGTTCGAAGCCGCTGTAATCAAAGCGAACTTTCGTTGGCTCATCTGGTGATCGCCACGGAGCAGAACCAGAACTAGCGCGCCGTCGGCCATCATGACCAGGCTCTTGATCTGCGAAGTGGCGGGCAGGCCGCTGCATTCGGCGATCTGCGCGATGGTCTTCACGCCGGGCGTATGGAATTCTTCCGGCGGGGAATCGTGATCCGGATCCGGAGCGTCCGGTGGCTTCGCCACGCTTACGGCGCGTTCGAGCAATTCCGCATAGTTGTGCCCTTGGACCAGTACGTGGCCGCCGGCCAGACTCTCCACCACGCAGACACTGCCGGTGGCCGCGTGCCGCACGCCGCACCGGTCCAGCGCACGTCCCAGGCCAGGTTCCTCGCCGATGATCCGCGCGATCTTCGCCAACGATCGTTTCCCCAGGTCCAGCCACTCGGCCTGAGCGCCATGCGCGGGGCTCCGGTAGCCCGCCCGCACCAGCAACGGATGGTTTTCTTCGCGCAGAGTCTGGACGGATAATTGGCTCCACAGCATGGCAGCTACCGTGGTACCATCCGCGCTATGAGACAGGCAACATTTGTCCTGCTGATGGTGTCCGGCCTGGCCGCGCAAACCGCGTCCCCATCCCAGACAATCGACGATTTCTTTCGCGATTTCGCCGCTCAATGGATGCGCGACAACCCTAGCGCGGCCACCGGTGCGCGCTACTTTTCGGGTGAAGAGCAGGACCGCCTGGAACGGCTGCTCACGCCGGAAACCGACGTCTACCGCCGCGCGCGTATACGGCTCGCGCGCACGGGCCTTGCCGGGCTGCGCAAGTTCGACCGCATAAAGATGACGGAGGTACAGCGTGTCTCGGCCGACCTCATGGAATGGCAACTGGACACGGTTGTGAGCGAAGAGCCGTTCCTCGACTACACCTTCCCGCTGAATCAAATGACCGGCGTGAACGTGAATCTCATCGAGGGCCTTACCGTGCGGCACGCATTGGCGAATCAACGCGATGCCGAAAATTATTTGGCCGCGCTCGCGCAAGTGAGCGCGCGCATGGACGAAGCGATGGCCGAATCCAGAAGGCTGGCCGCGAAAAACACGGTTCCCCCCCGTTTTATTCTGCAGGCCACCATCAAGCAGATGCAGAACTTCGCCGACCCTTCCCCCGCGCAGAACCCCTTTGTGACGATTCTGACGCAGAAGATGGCGGCGATTTCGTCGATACCGGAAGCCCGCCGCGAGGCGTTGCGCGCGGAGGCGGAAAAGATCGTCGCGGGACAGATCTACCCGGCGTGGAAAAAAGCCATCGCGTTGCTCGAATCCCAAGTTTCGCGCTCGAAGGACGACGCCGGATTGTGGCGTTTGAAGGGTGGCGCGGAGGCCTACGCATACTTCCTGCGGCGCTACACCACCACTAACCTGACGCCGGATCAAATTCATGAAATTGGTCTGAAGGAGGTCGCGCGCATTGAAGCGGAAATGGACGCGATCTTCCGCCGCCTGGGCCGCATGCAGGGATCGCTCAATGAACGAGTGGAAAAACTCAAGAAAGACATCGGCTACCCCGTAACCGAAGAGGGCCGCGTGCAAATCATGGCGGACGTCGAAGGCATCATGCGCGACGCGCAGAAGCGTTCCGTGGCGTTGTTCGATACGATTCCCAAAGCCAACGTGGTGGCGCAGCCCTTCCCGCGCTTCCTTGAAGCGAACGCGGCTGCCAATTATAGCCGGCCCACGGCGGACGGTTCGCGGCCCGGCACGTTCCAGATTCCGCTACGGCCGGAGCGGATGACCCGCTACGCCTTGCGCAGCCTGGTCTATCACGAGACCGTCCCGGGGCATCATTTTCAAATCGCACTGCAAGTGGAGAATGCGGCGCTGCCAAAATTCAGGCAGTCGGGCGCATTCGGTGGAATCTCGGCGCTGGGAGAAGGTTGGGGACTCTACGCCGAGCGCCTGGCCGCGGAATCCGACTGGTATGATGGTGACCCGGAAGGCCTGCTGGGACAGCTGGATTCCGCGCTGTTTCGCGCGCGGCGACTAGTGGTGGATACCGGCCTGCACGCCAAGCACTGGACGCGCCAGCAAGCCATCGACTACGGTATCGAGGCGAGCGAAGTGGAGCGCTACGTGGTTTATCCGGGCCAAGCGTGTTCTTATATGATCGGGCAGTTGAAGATTGTCGAGCTTCGCGAGAAGGCGAGCAAGGCTCTGGGTGCGAAGTTTTCGATTCGCGAGTTTCACAACGTGGTCTTGAACACAGGAACGGTGCCTCTGGAGTTGCTGGAGCGCCAGGTGGATGCCTGGATCCGGGCTAACGGCGGGCGGATGTGACGCGTTAGGAGTTTCCATGAACGTTAAGACCTTCGCTGGATGTTCTTTGCTGACGGCCGCGCTGACCCTGGCTCAAAGCGGCCTGCCGCGCTTTGAGCCGGACCCTTACTGGCCGAAGCCTCTTCCCAATAACTGGATGCTCGGCCAGGTCTCCGGCACCGCCGTCGATGCGCACGACCATATCTGGGTACTGCACCGCCCGCGCACGCTCGACGATCACGACAAATACGGCGCCGACGGCAAGGGCGATTGCTGCGCGCCCGCGCCTCCGGTTCTGGAATTCGACCAGGCGGGCAATCTGGTCGGCTCATGGGGAGGGGCGGGGCAGGGCTATGAATGGCCGGATAATGAACACGGCATCGCGGTCGATCACAAAGACAACGTGTGGATTACCGGCAACGGCGACAAGGACGCGCAGATCCTGAAGTTCACCAAGACAGGCAAGTTCCTGCTGCAGATCGGGCACAAGGGGCAGTCGAAAGGCAGTAATGACACCGCCAATCTGGGCCGTCCTGCCGGAGTCACCATCCATCCCGCCACCAACGAAGCCTTCGTGGCCGATGGCTACGCCAATCGCCGCGTGTACGTTTTCGACGCCGATACCGGGGCCTACAAGCGCCACTGGGGCGCGTACGGGAACAAACCGGATGATGCCGCTGCGCGCACGCGCGTCTATGAGGGCGACGGCCCGCCGCAGTTCAACCTGGTTCACGGCCTGCGTGTTTCAAACGATGGCATGGTCTATGTGGGTGACCGCGTGAATAACCGCATCCAGGCTTTCCGGCTGGATGGAACGTTCGTTAAAGAAGTCTTTATTGCGCGCAAGACTTCGGGAGCTGAAGGCACCGGCTTCGACGTCGCGTTTTCCGCCGACAAAGCGCAGAGGTTCTTCTATGTGCCGGATGGCAGCAACAAGAAGGTGCACAT
>CAMAUG010000375.1 GCA_945861255.1 Candidatus Sulfopaludibacter sp. SbA3 | reverse complement strand
ATTTCGCCGCGCTCACTGCGCGTGCTGAACGTGGACGCGGTGCCCTTGAGCCCGGCCCGGCCGGTGCGGCCGACACGGTGGATGAAATCTTCGGGGATCTGCGGCAGATCGTAATTGATGACGTGGGCGATTCCTTCCACGTGCACTCCGCGCGCGGCGACGTCGGTGGCCACCAAAACGCGATAGCTGCCTTCCTGGAATCCACGCAGCGCGACGTTGCGCTGGGACTGCGTGCGGTCGCCATGGATGGCGGCGGCTTTCGATCCGCTGCGCACCAGTTTCTTCGCCAGACGGTCCGCGCCGTGCTTGGTGCGTGCGAAGACGAGAAACGAACCGCGCTCGTCATGCAACATTTTTTCCAGCAGTCCGAGCTTGCGGTCCTGTTCGACTTCGTAGAGATGCAGGTCGATCTCCTCCGCCGGTTTCGTCGTGGAGCCGACCGCGATGCGGATCGGGTTCTTCAGGTGCGCATGAATCAAACGAGCTACGGAGGGTTCGAGCGTCGCCGAACAGAATATGGTTTGGCGCGCGGACGGCAACACCGCCAGCAGTTTCGTGATGGCGGGAAGGAAGCCCATATCAAGCATCCTGTCCGATTCATCCAGCACGAGCACTTGAACGCCGCTCAGCTTCACCAGCTTACGCGCGAGGAAATCGGAGAGCCGGCCGGGAGTGGCGATGAGCACTTGCGCGCCCTTGCGGATGGTCTGCAACTGCGTTTGTTCACTCAAGCCACCGACGACGACCGCGGCGCGGATGCCGGTTCCGGTGGCGATCTTCGAGAAGCATTCAGCAATCTGGATGGCGAGCTCGCGGGTGGGGGTGAGGACCAATGCGCTGACGCCCGGCGCGGTGCCGTTCTTGAGTAATTTCTCAAGCAACGGAAGAACGAAGGCAAGCGTTTTGCCCGTACCTGTTTGCGCCGTGATCACGAGGTCGTGGCCGGCGAGTTGTTGAGGGATGGCTTGGGCTTGCACAGGCGTTGGCTGGACGAATCCATGAGTGGCCAGGTTGCTCTGCAAGGCAGTAGACAAGGGGAGTTCGGAAAAAAGTTTCATTCGGTAATTTTAGGAGCGGGAATCAGCGAGCCAGGAAGGGACTGCCAAAAAACAATGGGTCGGGCGCGATTTGACTTCCGGTACATTTTCAGTATCGCACGTTTTAGGCTGTTAAAGAGAAACACTACGGCGCAGGACAAACGTTGCCGCGCAAGACAAACACCATGGGCGTCGCGGGCGGCTGGGGCTACGGACTTATCGCCGTGCGTATCCAGCCGCCGGTAAGGCTTGAGCACCATCTCACGGAGGACCAAGAACCGCTGAATGGCGGCCCCAACTTTTTCCGCTTCGATTGCCTGCTCTCTGATGACCGGGGGGCCTCATGTAAAACCCTCGCGTTATGAAACCGGTTTCAAGATCTTCCGTCGACGCCATCTCTGGAGTGACGCCGCAAGGCGTTAACGGCCTCCGGAAGTTCAGTACCACCACAATGCAACGCTTGCTGGCCAGCAAGAAAACTCAATCGAAAGAAGCCGCAGTGAGGCGACTTCCTCTGATTCCACGATAGCAGGGGGCTGGAAGGAAATTGCTGTAAGTGATGGATACTGCTACAGAAATGGCGTGTGACTGTAATTCAACCCAAGCCGCTTGCTCGGAAGATGTATTGACAATCGATGTACAATTGAGATGGTCGCCTTCGGATGGGACGATGTCAATCTCGCCCACCTGGCGCGACATCGGATCACTCCCTCGGAGGCCGAAGAGGTGTTTCGAAACGATCCGGTGATTCAAGCCTATGAAGTGGTGGCTGCCGAGGACCGGTGGACCGCCTTGGGAGCCTCGCGTTCCCTCCGTGTTATGGTCCTGATTTTCACGATGCGCGATGACAAAATTCGCGTGGTTACCGGTTGGGATGCGGACAAACAAACGAAGAAGGTGTATTTCACGCAGCGAGGAAACTAGATAGTCATGCCCCGGAAGAAACTTGTGATTCCGTCGTTTCAGGACGACAAAAAGGAAGCGGCTTGGTGGGAGAGGCATCGGGCGGAAGTGGAGGCCGGCTTGCGGTCGGCCGTGCGCGAGCGTAAAACAATTTCATTGAACGAGGCGCTGGCACAGGCCAAACGCAAGAGAGATCTTTTGCCCGTTACCATCCGTCTCGCGAGCCAGGACATCGCCACGGCGCGGCAACTGGCGGGAGACAAGGGCATCGGATATCAGACCTACATCAAGCTGCTGCTGCATGAAGCTCTGCGAAAAGAGGTCGACCGGCAGAGCCGTTAACGGCGGCGAATCGCCTGTTGGCAAAAGTATCTCCATACTAATAGACGAATATTAGTATACTAGGCGTATGGCGCGCCCACTGATCTGGGTTGGTTCCAGCAGGAGAGACATGCGTGCGTTCCCACGCCATGTGCGGCGTGACATGGGAAAGGCGCTGTACGCGGCACAAGGCGGCGAGACCGACCCCTCAGCCAAGCCGTTAAGCGGTTTTGGGGGCCGATCCGTGCTCGAAATCGTCGCGGACCATGACGGAGACACCTGGCGTGCCGTCTATACCGTTCGATTTCAGGACGCCGTCTACGTGTTGCATGCGTTTCAGAAGAAGGCCAAGAAAGGCATCGCAACTCCGAAGAAAGAGATGGCCCTTGTCCATCGCCGTCTGGCGGACGCCGAACGTCTCCACAAAGAAAGGCAGAACTAGTGATGATCAAGAGAGCAACCCGAGCGATTAAGGCAGAAAAGAGCAGCGGCAACGTCTTTGCCGATTTAGGTCTTCCTCACCCTGAACGGGAGTTGCTCAAGGCCCGCCTGACGCTGCAGATTTATCGCATCGTCAAAGCGCGCAATCTGACTCAAGAGGAGGCAGGTAAGATTCTGGGTATCCGGCAGCCGCATGTCTCGGCCTTGATGCGCAACCGTTCCGGAACGTTTTCCGTCGAGCGGCTGATGGATTTCCTCACCGCGCTGGGCCACGACGTCGAGGTTAAGGTGCGGCCGGCGAGGAAGGTGCAAGGGGAGCTGTCGGTGGTGATTTGCTGACGTGATCCACGATATTGTTATGCTGAAGCCGGAGCCTCAACCCATGACTGTCGCGCCGGGAATCGACGTTTCCTCCGACCAAATCGCCGATCTGTGCCGCCGGTATCAGGTGCGGGAGATGGCGCTATTCGGTTCGGCGGCTCGCGGCGAATTGCGTGCGGATTCCGATATCGATGTGCTGGTGGAGTTGCAGCCAAACCATGGTCTGGGGCTGTTCGAGTTCGACGACCTGCAGACTCAACTCAGCCGCGTTTTCGACAGACCCGTGGATTTGGTTTCCAAGAGCGGATTGAAGCCGCGCGTGCGGCCGTTCGTGCTGCGGGACGCCAAAGTCATCTATGCGGCGTGACCGGGAGCTGCTGTTGATCTTGACTGGCGTCTATTTGGCGATGATGCCCATTTCCGCGCGGGCCATTTGCACTCATAGCGATTTCGGCTCTGGGCTGCGGAACTACGTTGGAACCATTGGAAACAAGCGCCGCGTGAGGGCCACCCTGACCGAATCAAACGGTGAGCT
>CAMAUG010000374.1 GCA_945861255.1 Candidatus Sulfopaludibacter sp. SbA3 | reverse complement strand
ATCTAGGATCTTAGATCGCTCGGCTTCTAACTCAGGTAGCGAATAGGGCATTAGGCGGTGGCCTCCCTCCCTGAGTGTGTCATAACACTCAGAATAATGCTACAACCAAGGAATCTGAGCGATCTGCCTCTTCGATGTCGCGCACCCGCGCTGGTTTGGCTGCTTCCCATTTTGACGTACGCTACGGTATGATACTGAAAGCACCAACGCACGGCAGGGGTAACATCCCTCCCGGAATTGTCTGGTTGGACGTAAAAACATCAACGCAGAGTTGCGGGGGCTGCTACCGGGGAAGGGCTACATAGCAAGACCAGTCTGGCAGTAATCTGTTTTCCGCTGCGTAATCCGGCCTGATTACATTACGGGGATGTAGCGTGCCGAGAGGCCGTGGGCCGTTGGATTCTTCCCGTTTTGACCGCAGCATCGTTTCCATGATCACGGAATTTGAACCGCATAGCTTGTCCACAGGGGCAGGATCAGACCGGGCGCGGGCGCCAGGGAGGCCCGCCGGAACCCGTAGCGCGTCACTATTCATACTCGGGATGGTGCTGTTCACCGGTCTTCTTCGAGCCGAGCAGCCGGTGGCGTATTCACATAAGCAGCACCTTGCTTTGGGTCTGGATTGCCTGGACTGCCATAGCACCGCCGATACCCGCGCGAAGGCCACCATCCCGTCGGTTCAGAAATGCATGTTGTGCCATGCCAAGGTCGCCACGGACAAGCCGGAAGTCAAGAAAGTGGCCGCTTATTTCAACAGCAAGCGGGAGATTCCCTGGGAGCGCGTCTACGGCTTTCCAGCCAGTGCACTGGTGAAGTTTCAGCACGCGCCGCACATGCGCGCGAAAGTCGCTTGCTCCACCTGTCACGGCGACATGACGCAAGCGGTGGCAGCGCAGCGCGTGGTCAACCATACAATGGGAACCTGCCTCAGTTGCCACCGGCAGAATCGAGCGCCGGAAGACTGTACGGCGTGCCACTACTAGAGATCTGACCCCATGGACCGACGCATCTTTTTCAAAATCGTCTCGGCAACCTCGGCCGGCGCATTGTCGTCGGGCTGCGGGCCCAGCCCTGCCCGGCTGATGCCGCTGCTGGTGCCTGAGCACGAAATCGTCCCGGGAGAAGAGCAGTGGCATCCCGCGGCTTGTACCGGATGCGACGCCGGATGCGGCACGCTGGTGCGCGTCATGGAGGGCGTCCGCGTCATCGAACAGAACGGCGAAAAAGTTCAAGAGCGGATCGCGGCCATCAAGAAGATTGAAGGCAACCCTTTGGACCCAGTCAGCGGCGGACGTCTGTGCGCGCGTGGCCAGGCCCAGGTTCAGTCGCTGTATCATCCCGACCGTTTGCGCACTCCCATGAAGCGATCCGGCGAGCGGGGCGCCGGCCAGTTCACCGCCATCTCCTGGGACGATGCGATCGCTTCCGCCGCCGCTAGCATCGCGAAGACTCGCGGGTCGAATCCTGGCAAGATCGTCATGCTCACGGGTTCCGGAGCGGGCATGCGGTCGCTGGCGCTTGACCGTTTCGCGAAGACGCTCAAGGCGCCCCCGCCGGTGGTGTGCTCAATCGGGGACCATCCGTTGGAACGCAAGGCCGCCGAGCTTGTGTTTGGCTGGAAAGGTTTGCCCGTTTACGATCTTGCGCATGCCCGCTGCACGCTGGGCGTGGGAGCGGATTTCCTGGGCGGATGGGCTTCGCCCGTCTACTATGCCAGGCAGTTCGGACACTTCCGGCAGGGCCGCCGTGGCGTGCGCGGAAGCCTTATCCAGGCGGAATCAAGGCTTTCCGTCACGGCCGCCGCGGCGGACCAGTGGCTGCCGCTGCGTCCCGGCTCGGAACCGCAATTTCTAGCGTTGGTGGGCCGCCTGTTGATCGATCTGAAACTCGCGCGCAACATCGCGGCGCTGCCCAAGCCGGTTGCGGAAGTTTTTCAGACCGCAGATGTAAAGGCTTTGCTGGGTGTTTGCGGCCTGGAGGAAAAGCGCGTGCGCGAGGCCGTGCAGCAACTGGGCGAATCGGAAGCCCCGCTAGTGCTGGCGGGGGCGTCGATCGTGCACGCCAACTCGCTTGACGCGCTGATCGCATCGCATTACGTCAATCTGATGCTCGGCAATGTCGGCAAGCCCGGCGGAGTACTGGCGCCGCCGGCCCAGTCGATCCCGGCGCCGGAGAATCATCGCGCAGCCGAAGCGCTGGCGGGCGCGCAAATAGTGTTGATCGCCGGCGCGAACCCCGCCTATACGCTTCCGCGCTCCAGCGGCGTGCTTGACGCTTTGAAGCGCGCGGATTCCGTCATCAGCTTCGGTTCATTTCTGGACGATTCGGCTGCGTGGTCGGATCTGATTCTGCCCGATCATGACACCTTGGAATCCGAAACCGCGATGGTTCCCCCCGTTTCAAGCGGACCTTCGGTGACCGTGGCAAGCCCCTTCATCAGACCTCTGTATGAAACGCGCTCCGTGGAGACAACACTTGCGGATCTCGCGCGGAAGCTAGAGCTTCCCATGCAGGCGGTCTCGGCCAGCGATGTTTACGGACCGCTGCTGTCAAGTGACACCAACCCGGTTGAAGTCGCGCGCCAAGGTGGTCTCTGGCCGGAACAAAAGGCCGGAGCGAACGTGGCGCCCTCCATTCATGCGACGGCGCAGAGGCTCGAAATCGGAGCAGCCGTGTTCGACGGCGATGCCGCGCAGTATCCGCTCTACTTGCAACCGTATCTTTCGTTGCAGCATCACGACGGCAGCGCCTCGCATCTGCCGTGGATGCAAGAGCTTCCCGATCCGGCGTCAAGCTCCATCTGGGGACTGCCGGTCGAAATCGACCCGCGCACCGCAGCCGGCCTGGGCTTGGCCAACGGCGATGTTGTTCGACTGGAATCGCCTCACGGGGCCGTGGAAGCCCCGGCGTACATACATCCGGGCGCTGTCCCCGGCGTGGTGAGCATGGCGATCGGCGACGGGCATACGCACTACGGGCGCTACGCGTCAGGGCGCGGCGCCAACCCGCTTTCCATCCTGGCGCCGGTTTGGGAGAAATCCACCGGTGCACTGGTTCTGGGCGGAACCCGGGTTCGCTTGACGCGAGTAAGCGGCCGCAAGGGCTGGGTTCAATTCTCCGCGCCTGATCGCGAAGAAAGAGATCATCACAGGTAAACTCATGGAACACCGCTGGGGAATGGCTATCGATCTGGATCGTTGCACCGGCTGTGAAGCCTGCGTGGCCGCTTGCCATGCTGAAAACAACCTGCCGGTATCCAACCCGGATCAGGCGGCGAAGGGACGCACCGCTCACTGGATCCGCATCGACCGCTATTACGAGGGCGAATTCCCGGATGTGAAAGTGAAATACATGCCGGTGCTATGCCAGCATTGCGACAACGCACCGTGTGAGCCGGTTTGCCCCACCTATGCCACCTATCACAATCCTGAAGGGCTGAACGTTCAGGTTTACAACCGCTGCGTGGGCACGTTTTACTGCGCCAATAATTGCCCGTATACAGTGCGTTACTTCAACTGGTTCGAACCGGAGTGGCCCGAACCATTGGCCTTGCAGCACAATCCCGACGTCGCGATCCGGCCCGCCGGATCGCGAC
>CAMAUG010000373.1 GCA_945861255.1 Candidatus Sulfopaludibacter sp. SbA3 | reverse complement strand
GTCGCGAACGGCACGTAGTGCTTGGGATCGAGCGTGTCGGTCTGCGCCATGCCTCCGCCCATCCAGAGCAGGATGACGGTGTCGGCGGCCGGCTCCGGGCGCGGCGCGCTCTGGCTCCAGAGCGCGTCCGGCCCGCCCCCGGCGAGCGTCGCCGTGGTGAGCGCGGTGGAGCGGGCGAGAAAGTGGCGGCGGCTTTCGTTTCGCATCGTCATCTCATCGTATCAGTTGAAACTCCGGCGAGAGAAAGAGGATCCACAGCAGGTCCTCCAGGCCAGCCGTGCCTTGCCGAATCAGTTCGAGAGCTTTGCGCCGTTCCTCAGGCAAGGGATCGCGGGCAAGCGCGTGGCGGAAGAGGCGGCTCGCCAGCGCGTCCCCTTCGAGTACCGGCGGAGGCGGCACCGGCGTTGACGTGGCGACGCGTGCGAGCGTGCCGGCGCCCGGTTCCCGCGTGAAAACGAAGAAGCGCATGCGGGCGTTTGTTTCGGAGCGAAGGCTGGCTTCGTCGACCCCGACGGTGGCTTGGAATCGGGTGTAGCTTTTGCCCGTGAGATCGTCCCTCAGATCAAACGACGCGCGCCAGGGGGCGCGGCCGGTCAGCGCGCCGTGAGGCTTCGGTGCGTCCTTGATCTGCAGCATGCGCGCCGACGAACCCGCGGGCATCGGCAAATCCGTGAGTCTTATCGCGCCTTGCGGGCCGCTGAGTTCGGCGTCCATCCATCCGGCCACGACGCTCGGCGGGTGGTAGGAACCAACGTCTTCCATCGCCAGCCACAACCGCGATGCGCCAGTGATGTCAACATCAACATTCACGGTGTTGGCGCGCACCATTCCGCTATCGAAGATGTTTTCGGGCGAAGGGGGAAGCGGGCCAAGGAGGCGCTGCGCGCCGCGGCGGAGCTGCTGGGCGAACGATTGGCCGTTGACGAGCTCGAGCGCCTGGAGCGTGGTCGCGTCCGATGTTCGTTCGGTGATCACCTGGCCGCGATCGGCGCGGCCCAGCGCGCGCGTGAGCGGGTCGGACCGGAATCGCCACTGGCGTTCGTAAGTGGCGGGCTTCCCGGTCTGACGGTCATAGACTTTCCACTCGCCGGTAATGGCGGCGATTGCGTCGGTAAACTGCTCGGCGGTCAGACGCCGGGTGAGCGGCCCGCGGAATGTTGAAACAGCAGCCTCGCTTTCGCTGATGGCGGCGGATTGATAGGTGCGCGAGGTGAGGATGCGGCGGAGCAGGAATTGGAAATCGTAGTCGTGATCGGCGAAGTCGGCTGCCAGCCAGTCGAGGAGGTCGGTATCCCAGGCGGGTGCGTCCATATCGTCGACGGGTTCCGCCAGACCCCGGCCGAAAAGAGCGCGCCAGTAGCGATTGACGAGTGTTCGCGCAAAGCGGCCGTTGTGCGGGGACGTGAAGAGGGCGGCCACCCGGGCCCGGTTGGTCATGCCTTCCTTGGCGGGTTCGAGTTTCTCTAATTCCGGAAAGAGGAAGGCCGGGGCCGCCGTCGCACCGGTCTTGATCTCGCAGCGGGCGATTTCGAGCGGCGTTGCGCTGAAGAAGGCCGCCAGTGAGAACGTTTCAGCGACCCTCCAGTGGCTGACGAAGCTGTCATGGCAGGACGCGCATTTGAGACTCGCGCCAAGGAAGACCTGCGCGCTGTTTTGCGCCGCCTGCATGGGGACGGACTGGCTGGCGCTGACGTCGCCTCCCCAGTTGATGCCAGCAATGAAGCCCCTCGGGGAGTCCTTCTCGGAGGGGTCGAGGAGGGCTCTCGCCATGCGGTCATAGGGCATGTTGGTTTCGAGTGCCTGGAGCAGCCAGCCGGTGATCCATTCGCGCGTTTCGCCCGGGTACGCGACGCCATCTTCGTTGCGAAGGAGATCGTTCCAGAGCGTCATCCAGTGTTCGGCGTAGCGGCGGCGGCCGACGAGGAGCTGGTCGATCAGGCGATCGCGTTTGCCTGGGCGCCGGTCATTTGCGAAGGCGGCTTGTTCTTCGGGCGTGGGCGGGAGGCCGATGAGGTCGAGGTAGACTCGACGCGCGAAAGTCGCGTCGGAAATTGGGGCGGCGGGTGCGACTTTCTTCTGCCGCCGGTAGCGTTCCAGAAACGCGTCGATAGGATGGGTCCGCGCGGAAGGCGGGATCGCCGGGCGGCGCGGCTGGGTGGGGACGCGGCCCTGGAGCGGCTGGCCGCTGGGATTCCATTCGGCGCCTGCGTCGATCCACGCGCGCAGGGTTGCTATCTCGGAATCGGTGAGCGGGCTTTGGCCGAGAGGCATGCGAGGCGCCCCATCGGGTGTTCCATGTGTCACTCGGGCGATGAGGAGACTGTTGCCGCTGGATCCCGGCGTGATGGCGGGTCCATGGACGCCTCCCTTCAGGAGCGCGGATCGAGTGTAAACGGAGAGGCCGCCTTGCGGTTTGTCGACGCCGTGGCAGCCGGCGCAGCGGGCGTGCAGGATGGGCTGTATATCGCGCGCGAAATCCGCTGCGGCGAGGGTGGCGGCCAGCAGCGGGAAGAGGAATGCCCGTATTGTCATTTCCAGGTGGATGCTATTTCAGAAGATCAGCTTCAATCCCATCTGAATCACGCGCGGGTCAGCCGCGGCCGTGACCTTGCCGAAAAGCGGCGAGCTGAAGTTCGTATTGACTGCGCCGTTTCCTCCCAAAAACGGCGTATTGGTCAGATTGAAGAACTCGAAGCGGTACTGGAGCCGGAGATTCTCGCGAATGTTCGAGTTCTTCACCACGGAAAAATCGAAGTTCACCAAACCCGGCGAACGCAGCGAGCCGCGGCCGGCATTGCCGAAGAAGTTACCCGCGGCGATTTCAGCTTCGGAGGGGATCGCGAACGCCGCGCGACTAAACCAATCGTCGGGCCGCCGCGAAGTGGCGTTCGGGTCTCCAATGATGTTCGGACGGCTGGCGGTGAACGTCCGCCCGAGCGAGATGCCCAGCGACGGGGTCAGCGGGAACCCGCCCTGAAGAGAGGTAATCCCATTGATCTGCCAGCCTCCGAGGAACCCGTTCGCCAAAGGGGACACACTCCTCAGGAACGGCTTGCCGCGTCCGAATGGCAGCTCATAGTTGTAGCTGAAGACGGCGCGCTTCTGCACGTCGAACTCCAGGGGGCCGTACTCCCGCCCGAAATCGAGTGGATTCTGTACGGCTGCGTTGTTAATACCCAGCACGGTGGGAGGCACAAAGCCCAGCGCGCGCGACCAGGTAAAGTTCGCGATAACGCTCAGCCCCTGGGAAAAGCGCTTCTCCGCGCTGAGCGTCATGGCGTTGTACGTGGACCATCCTTGCGGGGCGTAGTAGTTCAGGTTGCCGAGCACGGTGGAAACCCGGCGTCTGGACTGCGGCGAGGAAAGGTCGTTCGGCAAAGCCGGCCTCGCATCATTCACAGGATTGTAGAAGAGCAGCCGCGAGCTGTGATTGCCAATGAATCCGAGTTCAAGCAGCCAGGAATGCTTGAACTCGCGCTGTACCGTGAGGTTGTACATCTGGGTGAATTCCGGCTTGATGTTGGGGTCGAAGATAGCGAAGAAGCTGGGGTTGGTGAGCGCGCGGCGGAATGGATCCGCTCCGAATATCGAGCGGTTGATGAGCAGCGTCGGATCC
>CAMAUG010000372.1 GCA_945861255.1 Candidatus Sulfopaludibacter sp. SbA3 | reverse complement strand
AACTTGTGCTGGCTCCCTTTACCCCCCTGTAAGTATCCCTACGTCTGCTCACGGCGAAATTGCCAGCCGAACACTGGTCCGCTGTCCGGCGGCCCTTGCCACCCGCCTCGCTTGGCGACAAGCCCGTACTGTGAGAAATGCGGGCTAGGGGCTACCATCGCTAGCGAGGAGACGTCTTGATTGTACAACCCCACGGCTTCCAGCCTCGCATTTCAAAGGTTGTTCCGATGCGTCCACGCGGCGTCTTCCCGGGCGCCGGCTTGCTTGATGCGCTGCAGGCGCGCGTAGTGGGGCAAGCGCATGCCCTTGCGCGTATCGTGCCTTACGTTCAAATGCATCAAGCGGGACTCTCCCCCGAGTCGCGGCCGGCGGGGGTATTTCTGCTCCTGGGGCCGACCGGCACAGGCAAGACGCGCACGGTGGAGGCGCTGGCCGGCGTGCTGCACGGCAACGAAAAACACCTGCTGCGAGTGGACTGCGGCGAGTTCCAGATGGAGCATGAAGTGGCGAAGCTGATCGGCGCGCCGCCCGGATATCTGGGGCACCGCGAAACGGCGCCCATGCTTTCGCAACAAAAGCTGGCAGCGGTGGCCAGCGAAGCATGCAGGCTTTCACTGGTGCTGTTCGACGAAATAGAGAAAGCGGCTCCCAGCATGACGCGTCTGTTGCTGGGCGTTCTGGATAAGGCCGTGCTGCGGCTGGGCGACAATACGTCGGTCGACTTCGAGCAGACGCTGATTTTCATGACCAGCAACTTGGGCGCACGCGAAATCCGCAAGGAGATCGCGCCGGATTTCGGGTTTGAGTCACTGATGCCGCGACCGGAGCCTGGAGCGAAGCGCGGCGGCGCGGAACGAAGACTGGACCAGATCGGCCTGGGCGCCGTACGCCGCAAGTTCCCGCCGGAGTTTGTCAACCGGATCGACGCGGTGATCACGTATCAGCCACTTGATCAGAAAGCGCTGGCGGCGATTGTGGATCAGCAGATCCAAGCACTGGAGCGGCACATTGAGAGCCGCCTGGTGGAGAAGGCGTTTGAGCTGGATGTGACGGACTCCGCGCGGCGTCTCCTGCTCGAAATGGGCACCAGCACGGAATGGGGCGCGCGGGAATTGAAGCGCACCATACTGCGGGAATTAACGCAGCCGCTGGCGGCGATGGTGGCGAACGGGGAAATTAAGCCGGAGTCGCTGGTGCGCGTGGAGCGGGCGGAGG
Organism: Candidatus Sulfopaludibacter sp. SbA3; assembly: GCA_945861255.1. Classification (GTDB taxonomy): domain Bacteria; phylum Acidobacteriota; class Terriglobia; order Bryobacterales; family Bryobacteraceae; genus Palsa-187. The sequence continues at coordinate 2,438 of CAMAUG010000372.1, read as the reverse complement.
AAGGCAAGAAACTGAAGCTGGCAGTTATGGGAGCTTAGACAGAAGTTCGTCGATTTCGTCCGCGCCGATCGGCATCACTTCCGCCGTGGCCCGCGTGCTTTCCTGCACGGTGACCTTTGTCGCCCGGCTATCAAACAACGTGGGTATGTCGGTAGACTCGAGCGCTTGGCCGGATTCCCAGGCGGCCACGAAGTAATCGCCGGGAGCCAGGCTCGAAAACCGGAAACCCCCTCCTTCCTGCGTCGTTCCCACCTGGGGGCTGCTATCGAGCTTCGTCCAGAGCGCGACTTGGAAGCCGGGAATGGGATCGCCTTTTTCATCGCGAACGGCGCCTGCGATTTCACCGGCATTCGGCGATAGAAGGATCTCCAGCGGGCCGGCTTCGAGCGCCGCCGAAGCGATGGCTGTGTGGGTATAGTCCTGTCCTCCGGCGCGTATGGATTTTACATACATGCCAGGCGGCGGCGTCACTTCGATGCGCTGCTCGACAGGAGGAACATTCACGGCGCGTAGTGAGCCATCGGCGAACACTTCACCTGCAGCGAAGGGAGTGATTTCGGACCGGAACCGGAAGGACGGCCGGGATGGCCATTGAGGCTGCGCTTCGGCTTGTCCGTCCACCCGAAACTTGCCGGTGATTGTCAATGCGGGACGGACCGCTAGTTCGATGTCGTTCAGGTCCATCTGATCCACCGTGATGGTGGCCTGCCCATGAAGGCGTGCATCATTTGCGCTACGGGCTTGACCCGGAAGGAAATTTCCCGCGATCAGGTCATATGGGCCCGGAGGCACGTTCGGGATATCGAAGGCGCCGCTCCTGACCAGAACAGGGGGAGCGTTATGTATCCCGGCCGCCGAATGCAACACAACCGTCAGTCCCGGAGCGGAGTTGCTGACTCTCCCGCGTACATGCACGGCGCGCCCTTTGCGAATTCGCAGGTCAGCGCCACGGAATTCGCCTCCAGCGGGGACTTCAATCGGAACCGCGGACTCCGCGGCGGGCGCATCCGGATAGTACGTGACCATGTCAGTGTCCTCGGGCGACCGGCGAATCTGATAGGAGCCGCCCGGCCCCCGGGGATAAGCGACCAGATAGTAACGGCCGGCCGCGAGTCCCGTGAACACGAATCCACCCTCGGCGTTGGTATCCGCGGAGTCGACGTCGGAGACTTTCCTGCCGGACGTTGTCCGAACATGACGTTGCAGCCGCACTTCCGCGGAACCCGGGCGGAGATCCCCATCCTGGTCCAGGACCCGGCCGGCGATGGTTGCTCCTGGCGTAAGCCTGATGACCACGTCTTTTTTCTGCTGGCCGGGATCCAACTGGATGGCCGGGCTGGCATTCTTACTTCGGTACCCATGCTGGGGGACGTAACCGGCGCGAGTGATGGAAAGGTAATAGAGACCAGGTTCGATGTCCTCGAACGAGAACTTCCCCTCCGCATCGGAATCCACGGTGAGACCGCGGTTGCTGTTCGTGGCGCGCAGAGTGATCTCGGCTTTCCGTAGAGGTTCGCCGGTGGTGGATGTAACCACGGCCCCCTCCAGACGAGCCTTCTGCTGAAGAGAAGATTCGCGGTTCGAAGGGGACGTGGACGACGCGCCCGGAACCTGAGCCAGCATCATGGCGCCCGGCAATACAAGAATCGCCAACGCGTGCCGCATAGTATCGAAGAACCGGGCTTAGCGGCTTCGCGCTCCGCCGCCCATGGCGCCACGGGGTGCTCCGCCGCCACCGCCACCGCCCATGCCAGCGCCGCCAAAATTGCCGCCGCCACCGCCACCACCACCGCCACCACCAAATCCGCCGCCACCGCGCATGCTGCCGCCCATGCCGCCGCCACCGGACGGTATCGGCATGGACATCGGGCTCATGGGGCGCGCTCGCGGCATGTAGACGCTGATGATGGAGCCGGGGCTATAGTACGGCATGCCGCCAAAGGGACTCATGTAGATTCCGTTGGCGGGCAAGTAGGTGTACATCCCAAACCAGGGATTCCAGGACCATGATCCGAAGGAGCGGCCGAGTCCGCGTGAACCAAAACCGCTGGAGTAATTGCCGGATTGCGAGGCAGTGCGCGCCGAAATAATGTTCGCCGCGGAGACGTAGGCCGCGCGGCGCGCACCCCAGCGATGGAAGGGATCGGTGGTTTTCGCGTCGAAGTTGCGGGTCTGAAGCTGCGCTGCGTCCAGATCTACTTCGCGGTTCTTCTTGACCTTCACTTCATTCGCGCCCGGATTCAAACGGGCTTCGCCATCATAGACGCGCAGCAGCGAATTGCCGGCGTCGATGCGGAACAGGCCCCGCTTCGGAAGGGAGATGGTGGTGTCTTGAAATTGCACGGTGATCGCGTTATCGGGGAGTAGTTCCGCCACCTCAATGAGCGCCGAGCCCGACAACACGGCCAAGCGGGTATCGTTCAACGCGTTGGAAATCA
>CAMAUG010000371.1 GCA_945861255.1 Candidatus Sulfopaludibacter sp. SbA3 | reverse complement strand
CGAACAAGGGCTGAAATCGATCCGGAACTTTCAAATCGAAAAATCCCAAAACACGACTTAACAGCCTGTGCTGCTATGGCTTGCCGCCCATCCAGTTACGGTTAGCCGGACACTACTGATGGCGAATAATCCACGCAGCGGTTATGTTCGAGCGTTTTTGGCTTATTTATGCGCCGCCACCGGCAACCGCCGGCGCGCGGAGTCTGAAGTGGCGCAAGCTTTGCAGCTTTCGCCGACCAACGCGGACGCCCGGTGGATCGCGGCGCTCACCTATGAGTCTCTTGGGCGCAGGGACGCGTCGCTCGCCGTCCTGGCCGCCTCTACTCCGGAATCGGTTGCAAGTATCAATCGATGGCCCGAAGCGGCGGACTTGCGTAAAGATCCCAGATTTCAGCAGATGTTGACAACACGCCAGATCAAATAAAGGAGAACATTACATATGGCTGCGAAGAAGAAGACAGGCGGTAAGAAAGCCGCGCCGTCGAAAAAGGGCGGCGGTGGCAACCCCAGTACGCGCGGGGGAGGCGGAAATCCCAGTACGCGTGGTGGAGGTGGGAATCCGTCCACCAGGGGCGGTTAGGTTAAGGTAGACAGCGGGGCGGGCGGCTACTCCGCTTGCCCCGGACATCCGCGACATGCCCAAAATTCCGTTTAAGATTGAACATCAGCTGCGCAGCGAATGGTGCTGGGCGGCCATTACCTCGAGCGTCAGCGATTATTACTCGCCGAAAGCCAGCTGGTGCCAGTGCAAACTGGCAAGCGAGATGGTGCGTCGCACCAGCAATCGCCGGCAGCACTGTTGCCGGCCGCTGAGTGGAGGATTGTTAAAGGCCTGTAACCAGGATTGGTTTCTAGCAAGCGCGCTCCGCATCGTCGGCAGAGGAGGTGGCCGGCTCAAGTTCGGCCGCTTGAGTTTTCAAGCGATTCGAAAAAACATTCGTGCCGGATTCCCCATCTGCGTGCGCATCGGCTGGCCAGACGGATCCGGCCACTTCGTGGTGATCATAGGATGCAACCAGTCGAGCAACGGCGATGAGTGGGTTTATGTGGACGACCCGCTCCACGGACACGGCACATGGCTATACCAGGAGTTCTGCGGAAACTACCATAACGCCGGTGGCCGTTGGACGGTGACGTTCCCGCTGAAAGGTCAGAAGCTGCATGCCGCTCATTGACCCAAAGCCGCCCACACCGGTGGTGAACGCCTTTAAGAGGGGCCTGGAGCAGATGGTTCAAATGGACCGGGCCCCGGCAGGGCTTGTCGCATGGATGGTTCAGCGCGTATTCGTGCTGACTCTGAGTGATGTGGCAAGGGGCAATGTTCTGGATGGCGTCCGCCCCGTGCTATGGCGCTTCGTGGCGGGGAGCTGCCGCGGCCCGGCCGTCGCCATCGCGATTCCCGCGCCTTCGCGCGGACGCCGGCCCAGGATGACCAGCTTGGAAACCGGGGGCGGCATTAAGAAGTCGTTCCTGGAGGTGGAAACCATAAAGCATCTCCCTGACGTTCGGCGCCGAGACTATGAGTTGCGAAGGTTAAAGCTGCCGGGAATCATAGGGGTCTTTTGGCTGGCGCCGCAAGACGACTCCGATGCTCACCTGATGATCCCTTATGCTTCCGTGGTGCCGGGATTGACCGGCAAGAAACCTTACACCATGAAAACCTTCCTCGCTCGCGTCAGGCCGATCGCCCAGAAGAGGTTGGAGGGTGTGAAATAAAGAGGGTCACCTCGGGCCGTGCGAGATTCCCGCGAGCGGTCGACCGGATCGTGCCCCGAGGTTCGCGAGATTTGGAGTATCAAGGAGAATACAATGCGTGCAGCTATTTTAGCCGTAATGATTGTTGCGTCAGTCCCGGTTCTTTCGGTTGCGCAGACGCCGGCGCCCAAGACTCTCGACATCTATGTCGTCGATGTGGAGGGCGGGAACGCCACATTGTTCGTGTCGCCTGCCGGAGAATCTTTGCTGATCGATACAGGTAACGCCGGGGCCATGGCGGCCGCCCGCGACGCGGGACGCATCGTGGCCGCGGCAAAGGCGGCCGGCCTTGAGAAGATCGATCATGTAGTGACCACGCACTGGCACGGCGATCACTTCGGCGGCCTGGCTGAGCTGGCTTCCCGCATTACGATCGGCGAATACATCGATCACGGCCCCAACGTACAACCGGGCGAACTGCCGGACGCGTTTCTCAAGAACACCTACCCGCAGCTTTACGCTAAGGCCAAGCACACGGTGGTGAAACCGGGTGACAGGATCTCGCTGGCCGGCGCCGAAGTGCGCGTGGTGACTTCGGCGGGTGAGATCGTCAAAGCGCCTTTGCCCGGCGCTGGAAAGCCGAATCCCGCATGCGCCAGCTTCAAGACATCCGACACCAACCTGGAGGATCCGATGTCCGTCTCGGTCTACGTGAGTTATGGAAAATTCCGAACGTATCATTCGGGTGATCTCCCGAAGGGTAAAGAATTCGAGCTGATGTGCCCGAATACCAAGATCGGCGCCGTGGATGTGCTATTGGGATTGCATCACGGAGTAGCCACCTCGAACTCGCCGGTGCTGGTGCACGCGCTTCGCCCTCGTGTTGCCATCATGAATAACGGGACGCGGAAGGGCGGGGATCCGGACGTGATGAAAGTCGTGCATTCCTCGCCTGGCCTCGAGGATCTCTGGCAAATCCACTTTTCCACCTTGAGTGGGCAGGAGTACACGGTGCCGGGAATGTTCATCGCTAACGGCGTTGATGATCAGCCGGCCAGCATGCCGATTGCCGCGGTTCCCGCTCCGCCGCCGGGGCCGAACGCACCGCCTCCGCCTCCCCACAATGGCAAAGCCGATTGGATCAAGGTGTCCGCACAAACCAACGGTTCATTCACCGTAACCAACACGCGGAACGGTTTCAGCAAAACGTACTGACGCGGACCCGCGGCTAGCGGTGTTTGTGCTGCTGACCGTTACTGCGGCCGCCTGAACAGGCCACCGTAAACGGCTTTCCCCAGGATATGACCCTGAATCGCTTTCATCACGTTGGCGCGCGTCTCGAACGCGTCGGCCGTCGGTTTGACATCCAGCTTAATGTCTATCGCGTAGATCTCAAACATGTAGTGATGGAATGGGCCGTTCGCGCCGGCGCCCGGGCCGCGATACATGGGTCCCGTGGCACTAATCTGATAGCTTCCGTCGGCCAATTGCGAACCCTTTGGTACACCCTCCGGAAAGCCTGTGGCCGTAGCGGGAATGTTCCAGACGATCCAGTGTGCCTGATCGTCCGTGGTCTTGTTACGCGCTACGTCCATGTCACGCATATTGAGCACAAAGCTCTGCGTTCCCGACGGCACGTTGCCCCAACTCATTGCAGGCGACGTACCTTCGCCGGTCGCGACGCCGGGCGCGGCCTGACTAAACCTTACGGGAATCTGGCCGCCGTCCGGAAATCCTGGAATTGTCAATGTCATGGCCGGTGGCGCGGGCGCCGCACCACCCGCGGGTTGACCTCCGCGTCCTGCTTGAGCGCATAGCGGGACCGTGACGGAAACGATGATTGTTGAAAGAAGAAGCAATCGCATGTGTCTATCCTAGCGCGGAACCGGGGCCCTAGCGCGGAACCGGGGCCCTGGCGCGGAACCGGGGCCCTGGCGCGGAACCGGGGCCCTGGCGCGGAACC
>CAMAUG010000370.1 GCA_945861255.1 Candidatus Sulfopaludibacter sp. SbA3 | reverse complement strand
GTGCGCCCGAATCCCGAGGGCGATTGCATCCACCCACAAACGCAAGCCCGAGGAGAGCGATGATCAACCCGGGCGCGCCTCTGTTGAGTCCATCGAGCATGCTGGAGCACGGTATTAGCGCCTAAGGCGGTCGTCAGTTCGTACTCGGCGGCCGCTGATACTTCTCGTTCACGTATTTCCCGGCCTCTTCGAGCGCGCCTTGCGTGTTGTCCTTGGTGCGCAGCGCTTGCCGGTATTCGTTCACCGCGCGGTCGCGCTGGTCGCTGATGTCGAAGATCTTGCCCAGGTTGATGTGCGCCCACACTTCGGTCCACTTCGGCTCCAGATCGCCGTTCAACACTTCGCGGAATTCGTTGGCGGCGGCCTGGTAATTGTTCTGCAGGAAGAAAAGCTCACCCACGCGGTAGTGGGCCAGCGAACCAGTACGCTTCACGTCGAGGGCTTTTTGGTATTCCTTCAGCGCTTCGCCGTACTCGCCTACTTCCACGAACTGTTCGCCGCGCCGGATGGCGACAGCCACCCGCACCGTGTTGTCGAAGCGCAGCACCTGGCCCTTGGGGTCCAGGGTCACGTTCTTCGGCTTGCCGAATGTCTCCATGGCGAACTCCGATGACGTGCCCACCACTTCGACGATCTTTTCTTCCGGATTGCCCTCGGTTTCCACGCGCAGGAGAACGGGCATGCGGAACGTGTCCAGATCCTGCGATACCTTGCCCAGGACACGGAAGCCCTTCTGAATGCGGAAGACGGTGTATTCCAGTTTGAATTCCGGCGCGCCGCTCGATTCAATCCATTGCAGGAAGAATCCCTGGAAGCTCTGCTTGCCGAACTCCTCGGCCAGTTTGCGGAAATCGTCGGTGTTTATCGATTTCCACGCATAGCGTTCCGGCAGCGCCTTGAGCATCTCCAGGAATTTTTCATCGCCTAGAATACTGCGCAACATGTGCAGGATGGCCGCGCCCTTCTGGCCCGTCGACGCCCAATATTCCGGCGAGTAATCCTCCAACCGCCCGGCCTGAATCAGCGGCGGCTGCTCCACGGTCAACGCTTCCACGTAGGTATCGCGAATTTCGCCGTCCAGCGATCCGGCGCCGTTGATGTGCTCCAGGTACAGAATTTCGGAATAACGCGCCAGGCCGTTTTCGATCCACATGTGATTGCGTGTCGCGGGCGACATCAGCGCGCTCCACCATTGCCGCGCCACATTGTTCGCCACCAGTTTCGGGTTCACCTGTTTGCCCATCGCGCGCGGGGAAAGGAAGATGAGCCCCGGCGCCGCGTAGCCGTTGGGGGCGCCGCTCTCGGTTTCCACCACCACCAGGTTTTTTCGGAAGGGCAATCCGAACAGCCCCGTGAAGTACGTCATCGCCCTGCCGATTTCATCGCCATACACCTGCGTGGCATCCACCGACTGGCGGACAAAGAACTGCGTGTTCACTCCCTCCGACGCAACCACGCGAGGCTCCCCACGCACCACGGCGATGCTTCCCGGGAAGGACGCCTGCGTAAACTGAAACCGCTCCGTACGCATCCCGGCGGGCCCGGGGTCCACGGCACCGTTGCCGCTGGAAAGAGAGCGGTACCCTTCCGGCACACTGATCTTGATATCGGATGCAAAGCGGTCCACCGTGTAATCGTTCACCGGGAACCAGCGCGATGGATACATCAGATACGCCACGTCCGGCGTGATGGCCGCGAACCTGATGCCGAAGACCGGCGATTCTTCCTGGCCCGTCAGCTTCCCTCCGTAGACGAACGTAAGCGAAGTGGGCTTGCCGCGCTCGGCGGGCTTCGGCAGTCCCACGCGCACGCTCATGTCTTCCTGAAAGCGCGATGCAGTGAGCTGGACGCCATCGCCGTCGGTCACGCGGTTCAGGTTGAGCGCGTTGTTCAACTCAAACGTCACGTTTGAAGTGTTCTCCGCCGGGATAAACGTGACCTGCGCCGTTGCCGTCATGGTTTGTGCGCGTGGATCGATGGTAACTTCGATCTTGTAGTCCTGCACGTCCAAACGGGTGCGCGGCACTTGGCGCTCCTGCGCGGACGCGACGGCGGCCGCGACCGCGGTCAAAAACAACGCGCTCCGAAATGTTCTAGCCCGCATGGGCCGAATCCTCCATCAGAATCTTTTCAATCTCTTCGGCGGCGCGTTCCATGGGGTCGTGCCCGGTGGTCAACTTTGCCGCCACCTCGTTCAACTCCGTGCGCATCCTCACTCGTGCCTCTTCGTTCTCCAGCAACCGCAGCGCTTCCGATGCCAGCGCCTCCGCGGTCATCTCGTCCTGGATCAGCTCCGCGGCGATCTTGCGGCCGGCCACCAAGTTCACCATCGAGAGAAACGGCGACTTTACCAGCCACCGCCCTAATAACCAACTTAGCGCGTTTACCCTATAAAAGGTCGCCATGGGTACGCCGAGCAGTGCCGCCTCAATGGTCACCGTCCCGCTGGCCGCCAACGCCACCTCCGCATGCCGCAAGCAATCCCATGTGAACCCTTCAATTACTTGGATGGATGCGGCCCGAACAGGTTGCGGGAAAGTTGATGTTTCAAAGCCGAATTTACCTGGAAGTGCAAGCAGGACGCGGACTTGCGCTAACGCACGGATCCGCTCAGCCGCCGCGATCAGGTGCGGCAAGTGCCGCGCCACCTCGCCGTGGCGGCTCCCAGGAAGCAGGACGAGTATTCTTTCGTCCGGGTTTACGCCGAACCTCGCGCAAAACTCGGCCCGCGTCATGGACTGCCTAACGATCCTGGCCAGCGGGTGTCCTATATAAGTGGTGGGCACGCGGTGTTTGCGAAAAAAAGCTTCTTCGAAGGGGAAAATACACAGCAAATGCCGCAGGTCGCGGCGCATCGCCCTGACACGGCCCTGCCTCCAGGCCCACGCCTGCGGCGCGATCAGGTAGACCACCGGAATCCCAAGCGCTCGCAGTTTCTTAGCGAGCCGCAAGTGGAAATCGGGCGAATCCGTCAAAATCGCCAGATCTGGTTTTTCCAGCTTGGCCGCCCGAACCAGCTTGCGAAACTCCCCGTAAATGCGCGGGATGTGCGCCAGCACCTCCACAATTCCAACGACGCTGAGCGACCGTGCGTCTACCACCGCCCGCACTCCTGCCGCCTGCATCCGCGGCCCCGCGCAGCCGAATAACTCGGTGGCTCCAGGAAGCCGGGCCTTCAGCGCTTCGACAAGGCGCGAAGCATAGAGGTCGCCCGAGTCTTCACCGGCGGAGATCAGGATGCGCACAGATTTCAGTGTATAGCGGGAGTCCCGGATCCCGGTCATGGTTCCACGCGAATGCGGCCTTGGCGATCCAAACGCAACCATTGTCCGCGCCAGACCACCGTATTCCCGAACAGGCCTGCTACCCACACCGCGAAGCTGAACAAGTCGCGCGCGGGGATCAGCCACCACAACCGCAGCACGTTGCGGTCGCCGATCACGAACCAACCCGACGTGACCGCCATGGCCATCCGTATGGCGAGCAACGCCGCCGTCAAATCCCAGCGCCCGGCGAGCGCCGTCACCCCGGCCCAGAGAGTCGCATTCGTGATGGGCAATCCCAGGTAACCCGCGAACATCGAGCCGCGAATCGTGCGCGCCCACCGGACTTGATGCCGCCACACGTGCCTCCATCCGCCGCCCAGGTGCGTTTCCACAACCACGTC
>CAMAUG010000369.1 GCA_945861255.1 Candidatus Sulfopaludibacter sp. SbA3 | reverse complement strand
ACCGGATCGAAGCTTCCGCCGGGACCGAGGGGGCTGGCTGCGCCCGTGGCGGCAAGTCCGGCGTTCACGCTTCCCAGAATGGTTCCACCGCCGGTGGGCACTCCGGGCAGCACGTTGGTCGGGATGCCCTGAATCGCGGCCCCGGAGCGCGCCCGCAACAGGTCAGTGGAGGCCAGCGAAAATTCGTAGCGCTGGATTTCGATGTCCAGGTTGTTCTCGAGCGCCAGCGCGATGGCGTCGGACAGCGATAGGTAAAGCCTTCCGGCGCGCAGCAGGGAATCGATGCGGCTCGAATTCGATACATTCACCGGAGGAACGTAACGAGTCTCATACGGCCTGGTGATCGAGGAATACCAACGCGGCCGTTCCGTATCCAACTGGGGCCCTCGCGTGTCCTCTTTAGGGGAGGATTGCTGCTGTGCGAAAGTGGACGGCGCGGTGATCAGGGCCACGCACATCACGGCGGTAAAGGCACGTGAGCGCGGCGCGGAGCGTTCGAACGTTGTAACGGATTGAACGTGTTTCATGGCTGTTCCTTAACTGACGAAAACCGGGAGCCAATTGTTTCCAGGCAGCTCGGGTATTTTGGGGATGAGACTTCCAGTTTCGCACGGGATGGTCCGCGCCGCAGGACAGGCCCACGGCCTGTCATCTTGATCCGATCGCCAGGCGCTACGGCCTGTCATCTTGATCCGATCGCCAGGCCCACGGCCTGTCATCTTGATCAGTACCGCCAGGCCCATGGCCCGTCATCTTGATCAGTACCGCCAGGCCCATGGCCCGTCATCTTGATCCGATCGACGGGCCCACGGCCTGTCATCTTGATCCGATCGACGGGCCCATGGCCTGTCATCTTGATCCGATCAACGGTCCCATGGCCCGTCCTACGCAGGCGGCCGCCGCTGCTATAGTGAACTTCGTGTCTGATTCCGTCATGCAAATCTTTCGTGAGACCGGAGCCTACCTCACCGGCCACTTCCGACTCACCAGCGGTCTCCATTCGAACGAATACCTCCAGTGCGCGCTGGTGCTGCAACATCCCGCCGTGGCCGAACGTTTTGGACGCGAACTTGGAGCGCAGCTTCCGGCCTGTGACGTGGTCGCCTCGCCCGCGGTCGGCGGTCTGATCATCGGACACGAAGTCGCGCGCGCCATGGCGAGGCCGGGTGCCTCTCCGCGCTTCATCTTCATGGAACGCGACAACGGCAAAATGACGTTGCGCCGCGGCTTTAGCGTTCAGCCCGGCGAACGCGCCGTGGTGATTGAAGACGTGGTCACCACCGGCGGCAGCACACGGGAGGTAATCGAAGTGCTTCGCCAGGCGGGCGTCCAGGTTGTGGCGGCGGGCTCCGTCATCGACCGCAGCGGCGGCACCGTGGATCTGGGTGTGCCGCGCGTGGCGCTGGCGACCCTCACCGTGGTTACCCATGCGCCGGAAGATTGTCCCCTCTGCCGACAAGGCATTCCCGTGGTGAAGCCCGGATCGCGCCCCACGGCCGCCGGGTGAGGCACCATGCGGCGCATCCGCATCACGTTGTCCTACGACGGCACCGAGTACCACGGCTGGCAGGTGCAGCCTTCGCTCCCCACCATTCAGGGCGCGCTCGAAAGCGTGCTGGCGGAAATTGAGGCCGCGCCCGTGAAAGTGGATGGCTCCGGCCGTACCGACGCCGGCGTGCACGCCCTCGCCTACGTGGCCGCGTTCAGCATCACCAATCCCATCCCCTGCGAGAACCTGAGGAAGGCATTGAATCGTCTGTTGCCGCGCGATATTCGCGTGCTGGATGTCCAGGAGGCCGTGCCCGGTTTTCATCCGAGGTTCCACGCCACGGCCAAGACGTACGAATACCGCATCCAACGGACGGAAGTCTGCTCGCCGTTCGAGCGGCGTTACGTGCTGCATAATCCTTATCCACTGGACGAGGAGCGTATGTTTGCATTCGCGCCGATGCTTGAAGGCGAACATGATTTTTCGGTCTTCGCCGCGTCCGATGAAAAGGACGATCCGGGCCGGTCGAAAGTACGCACCGTGTATTCCTCGCGAGCGGAACGCCATGGCGGCTTGCTGGTGTACCGTGTGCGCGGGAGTGGATTCCTGAAACACATGGTCCGCAACATAGTGGGCGTGCTGCTGGAAGCGGGGAAGGGAAATCTCACGCGCGACGACATGGAAGCCCGCTTGATGCCCGGATGCACTATTCCGGCAGGCCCGTCGGCCCCCGCGCGCGGTCTGTTCCTGATCGGCGTGGAATACGATTGATCAGGTCGTGCTTTCGGGCGGTCCAATGGTGCTGAGCACCGGACGCGATGAGCTGTCGGCGGCCCGAAGATGCGATCCAACACCGCATCGCCGCGCGCCGCATGGAACGCCGAGCGTGGAGATGGTTGCGCCGGCCGTGGCGTCTGCGGCCGTCCTGTTCTATGCTGGCAGGAGTCATATGGAGGACCTATGAGAGCGCTCACCGCGGCATTCCTGGTACTGGCGATCGCCCAAAATTCGTTCGCCTGGAATGGAACTGGACATAAGATCGTAGCCTTTATCGCTTTTTCCCAGCTCACCCCGAAGGCGCGGAACACCTCGGCCAGGCTGCTGGCGATGCACCCTATGCTCGACGACATGGCCGATGAGGACGAACGCGGCCGCCGCTCCGTGTTCATCCGCTTCGCTACGTGGGCCGACTTCATTCGCAACGACGACCATTTCGTCGACACGCCTCAGAAGAACGCGCAATGTAACGCGAGCGGCCAGCCTCAAACGTCGGGTCCCGCTTTCCCGGGTTTCCCGGACATGGAACGGCACCAGGACTGGCATTTCGTCAACACTCCATTCAGTTCTGACGGAACGCCTACGGGCCAGAAGTGCCAACCCAACGCGCAAACGCAGATCGAGGCACTTCGGCGAACATTGGCTGGCGCGAACGTCCGAGACGACGTAAAGGCCTTTGCGCTGCCGTGGGTGCTGCATCTGGTGGGCGACGTTCACCAGCCGCTGCACGCCACGTCGCGGTTCAGCGCGGCCCTGCCCGGCGGTGATCGCGGAGGCAATTCCGTCAAGCTTCGCGTGGGCTCCAACCTGCATTCGTTTTGGGATGCGACGCTGGGCACCGGTGAAACCGATGAGTTCATCGCGCAGGTTGCCACCAGCATCATGGACGATTTCCCATCTTCCGCGGCCGCCCTCAATCTGACTCCCGGTACCTGGATCGCCGAGAGTTTTCAGATCGCCAAGTCGAGGGTCTACACTTTCAGCGGTTCCGGTACGCGCGGCAATACCGTCACGCTTTCCGCCGATTACAAGAAAGCCGCGAAGGAAACGGCGCGCGAGCGGGCCGCTTTGGCCGGTTATCGTTTGGCGGCCGTGTTGAATCAGGCGTTCCGGTAAGCTTGTCAAACGCCGCGCGCAACCCGCGCGGCGGCCTCTGCCGGGGAGATGTCCACGGAGGCCTTTGGATTTCGCGTCACGAATTCCACGAGTCCCTCCGCCAGTTTCTTGCCGACGTTGATGCGGTAGGGAAATCCGATCAGGTCCGCGTCCTTGAATTTCACTCCTGGCCGTGCATCGCGGTCGTCCAGTACGGCGTCGCAGCCCGCGGCCCGCACCGAGTCGTATATTTCGCGAGCCGCCGCGAGGCGCTCTGGATGCACTGGAGTCACCACCGCCAAAAACGGTGCGATCGCGGCCGGTAGCGCGAGTCCGTCCGCGTCGAAGTTTTGCGCGGCGGAAG
>CAMAUG010000368.1 GCA_945861255.1 Candidatus Sulfopaludibacter sp. SbA3 | reverse complement strand
CGGCGGCCAGGAGGAGACCAACGACATCACGCTTGATGGCGTTTCCGCCACGCTGCCGCACAACCAGTCGAACATCATTGCCGTGAGCGCGATCCCTTCAATCGAAGGCATCCAGGAGTTCCGCGTGCAGACCAACGCGTTCTCCGCCGAGTACGGACGCAGCGGCGGCGGAGTGATCAGCCTGGTGTCGAAGTCGGGAACCAACGCGCTGCACGGCAGCGTCTTCGAGTTCCTGCGCAACAGCGTTTTCGATTCGAACTCCTATCAGGCGAATCGCGCGGGCCTCAAGCTGGCCAGCTTCAAGCGCAACCAGTATGGATACAGCGCCGGCGGTCCGTTGGTCATCCCCAAGGTTTACAACGGCCGCAACCGGACTTTCTTCTTCCACGTATTCGAAGGGACTCGAATCAAGGCCGCCCGCACGGCGCAATACACCGTGCCCACCGAGCTGGAGCGGCTGGGCGACTTCTCCGAAACCTACATCGCCGGGGGACAGCGCAAGCAGGTCTTCGATCCGTTCAGCACGCGGGCGGATCCGGACCGGGCGGGAAGATTCATTCGCGACGTCATTCCGGGGAATCGCCTGCCGGCAAGCCGTCTCGACCCGGTAGCGGTGGCCGCGCAGAAATTCGTTCCGGCGCCGTCCGGGCCCGGGTTGCCGTTCACCCATGCCAACAACCTTGTGATACAGACCGGCCAGCAGGTGCCGGTGGACCGGGTGGAATTGAAGATCGACCACCACTTCAACGAGCGCCAGCGCATGTTCGCGCGATACACGATGATGGATTCGCTGGTCGGCTCCCCCAACTTCTGGGGCACCGCCGCCATGCCGTACGATGGCGACCGGTTTGAGCGGTTGCAAAATGCCGCCCTCGATTACACCCACACGCTGGGAGCGAGCGCCGTGTTCAATGTGCGCTATGGATGGGGACGCGCGGCCGGCACGCGCAGTCCCGCCGGAGTGGGCACCAAGATGTCGTCCCTCGGATTCCCCGCTGCTCTTGATCGCGCCGTGGACGAGACGATATTTCCCACGTTTTCCGCGCAGGACGTAGCGCAGATCGGCCCCAACGGCGGATCGTTCTGGCAGATGCGGAATGGCACGCACACCGTGATTGCGAATCTCTCGAAGACGCTTGGCCGGCATAGCCTCAAGCTGGGCTTTGAGGGGCGGTTGAACATCAACAATTTTCTACAGCTTTCGGCGCCGGCGGGAACATTCAGCTTCACGCGCACCATGACGCAGGGCCCCGATCCGCGCGTGACAAGCGCCGCCGGAGGAGTGGGCTACGCCTCCTACCTTCTGGGCGCGGGATCGAGCGGCAACCTCGCCTATGGACTTCGCCCGGCGAACTCGAACCACTATGGGGCGGGCTATATCAACGACGACTTCCGCATGTCGCGCAAGCTGACCTTGAATCTCGGTTTCCGCTGGGATTTCGAAGGCGCCGTGACGGAGCGCTACAACCGGCTCGCCGTAATCGACCTGAACGTCAAGAATCCGCTGAGCGACGCGGCCAAGCTGGATTTGCGCGGCGGTTATCTGTTTGCCGGCGAGAAAGAGAGCCTGGGCCGAAGAGGCCCCCGCACGACGAGCCCCAAGCAGCTCAATCCGCGCCTCGGCTTCGCCTACACGCTGAATCCGGAGACCGTGATCCGCAGTGCGTATGGCATTTTCTTCGGCGTTCCAGCCTACGCGGCCAATCCCCGATTCGTGGCGGGTGGGTTTACCTCGAGCACCCCGTGGCTCGCCACCATCGACGGCATCACGCCGGTCGACTTGCTGCGCAATCCTTTCTCCCGTGGATTCAACCTGCCGCGCGGGACCGCTGACGGGCTGTTGAGCCAAGTGGGCGAGGCGCTGAGCGGTCCGTGGCCGGAAGCGCTGCGGCCCGTCTACAACCAGCAATGGAATTTCACGATCCAACGCAGCCTGACGAAGAACATGGTTTGGGAAGTGGCCTACGCGGGCAACAAGGGGACCAACCTCTCCATCGGCGCCTTGATGAGCCAGTTGCGTCCCGAGTTGCTTGCTCTCGGCGACCAGTTGCAGCAGTTGGCGCCGAATCCGTTCTTTGGCCTGATTGGCACCGGCGTGCTGGCGCAGCCCACGGTGCAGCGCGGCAACCTGCTGAAACCATACCCGCAGTTCAGCAGCGTAAACGCGGCGGTAAGCGGCTGGGGCAACTCGAACTACCACGCGCTGCAGTCGCGCCTGGAGCAGCGCTACGCGCGCGGCCTAAACGTCACGCTGTCCTATACTTGGTCGAAGACGATCGACGACGCTGTGGACGGCAACTGGGCGGGCGGAGCCAATACGCAGCGCAATGCCTATTGCCGCGCCTGCGACCGTTCGCTGACCTCCTACGATCAGGCGCACCGCTTCGTCGGCAGCGTCAACTGGGAGCTGCCTGTCGGCAAGGGCAAGGCGATTGGCGGAAGCTGGAACAACGTTACCAACGCCGCCTTCGGCCAATGGCAGGTCAACACCATTCTGACGCTCTCCTCCGGACTGCCCCTGGTATTCGCCGTTCCGCAGAACACCAGCTTCTCGTTCGGCGGCAACCAGCGCCCGGACACCACCAACGTGAATCCGGATCTCGGCTCGAATCGCACGCTGGACCGCTGGTTCGATACCCGCCAGTTCTCTCAGGCCAAGGATTATACCTTCGGTTCGTTGAGCCGCACGCATCCAAACCTGCGAAGCGACCGTCACAAACAGGTCGATTTCTCGGTGTTCAAGACGTTCCGCTACCACGACAAGATGCGTCTGGAACTGCGCGGCGAGGCGTTCAATCTAATGAACCATCCGGTGTTTGCCGCACCCGGAGCGACGGTGAGCACCCCGCTGTTCGGCGTGGTCAGCGCCCAGGAGAATCTGCCGCGGCAAGTGCAGCTTGGCGTCAAGGTCATTTTCTGATATGCAACACACACGGAGAGCGTTCCTGCGCTCGGCCCTTGCGGGAGCCGCGGGCCCACTGTCCTTCGCAGCGGCCGATCCGGACCTGAAAATCACTGGCGTCCGCCTGGTGAAGACGCGGCCGAAGAATCCCCTCCCGGCGTACGATCCCGCGCCGAATTCGTACTGGGTGAACCGGGAAGCGGCTCGGCCCATCTCCATCTACCCGCAGTTCACGGGACGCCGAGGCCCGGGCTCGAAGTGGATGCCCGACCCCGGCGGGCCGATATCCGCCTTCACTGTGGAAATCTCGACCAACAAGGGCGTGAAGGGCTACGGCCGCGGCGGAGAAGGCGGCGGTCCCGTCGTCGAAGGGCACTTGGCGAGGCTTCTCAGCGGCGAGAATCCGCTGGACATCGAACGCCTGTGGGATATCCAATGGCGCGCGACGCTGTTCTATGGGCGCGCTGGCGCCGCAGTGCACGCCATCAGCGCGATCGACCTCGCACTGTGGGATCTGGCCGGCAAAGTCCGCGGCGAGCCGGTGTACAAGCTGCTCGGCGGACGCACCTGGGAGAGGGTGCCGGCCTACGCCACCGGCAACGACATCGAACAGAGCGTGCGGTTCGGCTTCAGGAAGGTGAAGCTGGCGCTTGTGCACGGTCCGGCGCAAGGCCGCGAAGGCCTGAAGAAGAACGTGGAGATGGTGAAGCGCACACGGGAGTTGCTCGGGCCGGACGGCGACATTATGATCGACTGCTGGATGGCGCTCACCGAAACGTATACCCTCCAACTCGCCGAAGCGGTTGCCCCCTACCGCGTGCATTGGCTCGAAGAGGTGCTGCAGCCGGACGACTATGAA
>CAMAUG010000367.1 GCA_945861255.1 Candidatus Sulfopaludibacter sp. SbA3 | reverse complement strand
GCTGATTTTCGAGCATGAACTGGCCGCAGCCGCACGCGCGATCGCAGCCATCGCGGACGCCGGCGCCGACGGCATCATCGTGCAGGATTTCGCCGCCGTACGGCTGGCGCGCGAGATTGCCCCCGCGCTCGCGCTGCACGGCAGCACGCAGATGAGCATCACCGAGGCGCGTGGCGTGGAAATGGCCCGCGGGTTGGGCGTCAACCGTGTGACCCTGGCGCGTGAGCTCTCCCTCGACGAGATTCGCGGCATCCTTGCGGAGACCGGCGGCGATTTGGAGGTTTTCTGCCACGGTGCGCTGTGCGTGGCCTACTCAGGGCAGTGTTTTTCTTCGGAGGCATGGGGAGGGCGCAGCGCCAACCGGGGCCAGTGCGCGCAGGCCTGCCGCCTGCCTTATGAAATGATCGTGGATGGCCGCCCGCAGCCGCTGGACGACGCGCGCTACTTGCTTTCGCCCGGCGATCTGTACGCGTTGCGCCAGGTCCCCGAGATGGTTGCCATGGGCATCGCGGCGCTGAAAATCGAAGGCCGTTACAAGGACGCCGCCTATGTGGCGCTTACCACGCGCGCGTATCGGAAAGCGGTGGATGAAGCGTGGGCCGGCCGCGCTCCAAGCATCACCGCCGCAGAGGAATTACAGCTTGAGCAGGTCTATTCGCGCGGCCTGGGGCCTTTCTTCCTCACCGGCACGAATCATCAGGCGGTGGTGCGTGGCAGAGCGCCGAGGCATCGCGGCGTAAAGATAGGACGCGTCGCGCGTGTGGCGGCGGAGGGAGTTGTCATTGAGCCGGGCGGCGCCCACACCATCGCGCCGCTTAAGCCCGGCGATGGAGTCGTCTTTGACGCCGCCGATTGGCGCAGCCCGCAAGAGCCCGAAGAAGGTGGCCGTGTGTTCCAGACGATTCCGTGTCTGGACGGCGCGATCGAACTGCGCTTTGCCAACAACGCGATTCAGTTTGACCGCATTCGCGCCGGCGATTGGGCGTGGCGCACGCACGACGTGGATATCGACCGCGCCGTGAAGCCTTTTATCGGCGCCGCGGCCCCCGTGGCGAAGCAAGCCGTGTGCGTGCATGTCACCGCGCGCGAAGGATCTCCGCTGCTCTCGCGCTGGTCGCTGGCAAAGCAGCCGGAAATCGCGGTTTCCGTTCCCTCTGCCGCGCCGCTTCCCGCCGCGCAGAACCGTGGCTTGTCGCCGGAACTGCTGCGCGATCAGTTTGGCCGGCTGGGAAACACAGCGTACGAGCTTTCCGGCGTGACTCTCGATTCCGAAGGCGCGCCGTTCGCAGCCGCCTCCGTTCTGAATCACATGCGGCGGGAGGCCGTCGAGCGATTACAAGCGCTGCAAGCCTGCGGCGAGCGGAGGGAGGTTGGCGATCCAGCGAAAGCCATCGGGCGAGTCAAGAGTTCGGCCACGGCCGCTACGCCCAGCCCGGCCCCCGCCGAACTACACCTGCTCGTGCGCACGCCGGAACAGCTTGACGCAGCGCTGGAGTTGTCGCCATCCACCATCACGCTCGACTACCTGGATCTCTACGGTCTGCGTCCTTCGGTGGAGCGCGTGAAGGCCGCCGGAATCGCCGCGCGCGTCGCCAGCCCTCGCGTGCTTAAGCCGGGCGAAGCGCGCATCTTGAATTTTCTGGTGAGTCTGGATTGCCCCATCGTCGTGCGCGGCGCGGGCTTGCTGCACTCGCTGCGCGACATTCCGCATGCGCCCCTCATCGGTGATTTCAGTTTGAACGCTGCCAACTCCGTGACCGCCGATCTCTTTCTCAGCCAAGGCCTGGATCGTATCACGCCCACGCACGATCTGAACGCCGCCCAAGTGGCCGATCTCGCGCGGCACACGGGGCCCGAGTGCATTGAAGTGATCGCCTACCAGCACCTTCCCGTCTTCCACACCGAACACTGCGTGTTCGCGCGATTTCTTTCCACCGGCACCAGTTACAAGGATTGCGGCCGCCCGTGCGAAAAACACCGCGTAGAATTGCGGGACTCTTCAGGCCGAGCGCACCCCGTGCTCGCCGACGTCGGCTGCCGCAACACGGTGTTCGGCGCGGAGGCGCAAGAAGCCAGCGCGCACCTTGACGCCTGGCGCGCGGCCGGCATCCGCCATTGGCGTCTGGAATTCGTGCACGAATCGGGGTCCGAGGTCCGCCGCGTGTGCGAAGCTTTCCGCGCCGCGCTCGACGGCCGCATCACGGCGCGGGACCTGGCGTCATCACTCCAGAAAATCGCACCGCACGGCGTAACCGAAGGCAGCCTTTTCGTCCCTGGCGATTATCAGAAGCTGCCCATTCTGCAATAGCTGCCCCACTCAGCGCGACTTTGGGGTAGCGTGCTTTGCGGCAAGCGCGTCTCAACGGGTTGTGGCGCCGCCCATCGACCGGCGGCGCTCGTTGCGCTGCTATAATCGATCCAAACCTCGACGCCAGCCATGCCAATGCAAACGCAACTCCTGATCCTGGGTGCCGCGGCTACCGTCGTCATCCTAGGGGCGCTGTGGTTCATCTTCCGGCGCCGCGAAACGCCGGATGCGCGGGAGCGCCGCCGCCGGCAAACGCTCCATACCACCGGCCGTATCGGGGAAGCAATGGTCACGGGCGCGGGCGAAAACGAAATCTATTACGAGTACACCATCCGCGGCGTGCAGTATTCCACTGCGCAGGACGTGTCCGCGTTGCGGGAAGGGCTCCCTCAGGATCTCGGGTTGCTGGTGGGTTCTGCGGGAATGAAATACTCCACCAAGAATCCCGTCCACTCCATGCTCGTTTGCGAGGAATGGTCCGGGCTTCGAACGCCCGGCCGCGTCGTGGAGATGAGCGCGTCAGCGGATATCGATGCGGTAGGGCATCATCCGCAGGATGCCGCCCCGAGCGAGAGCCCCGTGGAGCAGCGAGTGAAGCGGCAGGCCGCCAGCTAACGCCGCAAGCTTCGCTTCCATCCTCGCTTCCGCCTTCCGATCAGCCCACGATTCGAGCGAAGGCAGATCCGCTTCGCGATCCAGCAGTACCTGCATCCACGTCCGGCGCGGCGGATACGGCACCAGGTTGATCTTGTCGGACGCTGGGATCTTGGCGCGCTGCTTCACCAATTCCACCGCGCGGTCGATGCCGCCGATCTCATCCACCAGTCCGTTCAGCTTGGCTTGCGCGCCGGTCCACACGCGGCCCTGCGCCAGCGGCTCCACTTCGCCATACTTGCGCTTGCGCGCCTCGGCTACCCGCTCGACGAACCCTTTGTAGAAGATCTCGATTTCCGTTTGCAGTTTGGCACGTTGCACCTCGTTCAATGGCGCCGTCACGGTGTCGATATCGGCGAACTGCCCGCGCTTGAGGATCTCGGTGTTCATGCCGATCTTGTCGTACAGGCCGCGCAAATTCACCTTGCCGAAGAACACGCCGATGGAGCCGGTCTCCGTGTTGCGGTAGGCCACCACCGGATCACCCGTCATGGAGATAAAGTAGCCGCCTGAAGCGGCCAGATCCGACATGGAAATCACCATCGGCTTCTTCTTGCTCAGCAGCTTGGCTTCGTGCAGAATATCGTCGGACGCGATGCCGTCGCCGCCCGGCGAATCCACGCGCAGGATCACGCCTTTGATCGAATCGTCGTCGCGTACCTGGCGCAATAGCTTGATCATGCCGCTGGTGGTAATGCCGTCGGAGCTGGGTCCATCGTTCGTCGCGCCGCGCGTAATGTCGCCCTGGCCCACCAGTAACGCGATCTTCGCCGAGCCTTCCACTCCAGCCGGTGCGGGAACGCGCGCGTAGTCGCGATCGTCGATATTCTCCG
>CAMAUG010000366.1 GCA_945861255.1 Candidatus Sulfopaludibacter sp. SbA3 | reverse complement strand
TTGACGAGGAAACCAAACAGAAGATGAGCGGCATGCTGGGTGGACTCGGACTGCCGCCGGGAATGTTTTAGCTCGCCGCGCGCCCAACCACATCTATGCCGGACTTTGCCGCACCACTACAGCGCTTGATCGATGAATTCCGGCGTCTTCCGGGAATCGGGCAGAAGTCCGCGCAACGCCTCGCGTTTCATGTGCTCCGCTCCTCGCGTGACGATGCCGCCCGGCTCGGGGAGGCCCTGCTCGATGTCAAAGATAACCTGGGAGTATGCGCCGAGTGCAACAATATCAGCGACGCCGACCTATGCCCTTACTGCCGCGATCCACATCGCGACCGTTCCCAGATCTGCGTGGTGGAGGAATCGCACAGCATCGTGTCCATCGAAACCACGCGTACGTTCAACGGCCTGTATCATGTGCTGAACGGTTCCATCTCCCCTCTACGGGGCATCGGCCCGGAGCAGCTCAAGATCAAGGGACTGCTCGACCGCATCGCGCGTGGCCAGACCCAGGAAATCATTCTCGCCACGAACCCGAACGTGGAAGGCGAAGCCACGGCCGTCTATCTTTCACGATTATTGAAGCCACTGGGATTGCGCGTCACGCGCATCGCCATGGGTATTCCGGTGGGCAGCGACATCGATTTCTCCGACGAAGTGACCATTTCGAAATCGCTCGAAAATCGTAGGGAGATGTAAGCTCCACCGAGCCGCCGGCGGCCTATTGCAGCACCGGCAACACGCCCGCCTCGCACACGCCGTCCGTGGTCAGCCCCCCGATGCGAATATCCTCGATGCAGTTGGGCTCGCGGCGGCCCTGCAGCGTCACTTTCAGGAAATTGCCGCTCAAGGCTTGCCCGTTACTCAAGGTGATGGCGCTCAGCGTCCGGCCCACGGTGGACTTGCGAAACTCCAGATTCTTGCGCGCGCTCAATTCCCGCAAGATGCGAGTACGCGCGCGCCGCACGGCGGTGGGGACTTGCGCGGGCGATTCCGCCGCCGGCGTGCCGGGGCGTTCCGAATACGTAAACACGTGCAGGTAGGTGAACGGCAGGCTGTCGATGAAGGCACGGCTTTCCTCGAACTCCGCGCCGGTCTCTCCTGGAAAGCCCGTCATCACGTCGGCGCCCACGGCGCACTCCGGCATCAGCTCCCGCGCTTTGGCGATGCGCCCTGCATAGTGCGCAGGACGATACTTGCGGCGCATCCGCCGCAGCACCGCGCTGGAACCGGATTGCAGGGGTGCGTGCACGTGCTTGGCGATGCGTGGGGAGGAGGCCATCAGCTCCAGCAGGTCGTCGGTAAAATCCATCGGCTCCACGGAGCTTAGCCGCAAACGTTCCACCGGCGTCTCCTCCAGCAGTCGGCGCACTAAATCGGCAAAACGCGGGCGCTCGCGGAGCGTCGAGTCCGGCGAATCGCCGCGCAGATCCCTGCCCCAGCGCCCCAAGTTGATACCGCTCAACACAACCTCACGATACTTGGCGGCCAACGTTCGAACCTGTTCCACTACCTGTTCCGGACGCGCGCTGCGGCTCCGGCCTCTGACGAAAGGAATAATGCAAAATGAGCAGCGGTTATCGCAGCCGTCCTGAATCTTGAGGTTCGGGCGAGTGCGGTCGCCGGCGGCGTCCTCCACCGGCGCCGTGAGGAAATCGGTCTGCGCGAAAATATCGCCGATCTCGATTTGCCCGTGGTAATGCGGTTCCGTCACCAACTCCACCAAGCGCGTCTTATGGGAATTCCCCACCACCAGGCTGACTCCGTCGAGCTTCGCGATTTCCTCCGGCGCGCGCTGCGCGTAGCATCCGGTGACCACGATGCGGGCCTCCGGAGCTTCCCTGCGCACCCGGCGGATAGCCTGCCTTACTTCGTCGTCGGCCGTCGCGGTCACCGTGCAGGTGTTGAGCACCACAAGATCCGCATCGGAAGAACGTTCAGCCGCCGCAAGGCCTCTGGCCGAAAGTCCGGCTTCCATCGCCGCACCGTCTGCCTGGGAGGCCCGGCATCCGAAGTTCTTGACGTAAAAACGTTCCACTCTCCTAGATCTTCGCACGGCCGCCACGGAAACTTCCGTAGTGGCCGGCGCTAGAAACCGGCCGATAAAAGCACATGACGGATCGTGTTCTCTCTCAGCAGGAAATCGATAAGGTATTCAAGAAGCTGCACGACGGCAAGAGCAAGGACCCCGTCCAGATGGCGCTGACATACGACTTTCGGCGCCCGGACCGCATCGCCAAAGACCAGCTACGCTCCATCCATTTGCTGCACGAAAACTTCGCGCGCAACCTGGCATCCAGCCTATCCGCCTATCTACGGGCCTATGTAGCGGTGAATCTGATCTCCGTGGAGCAGCTTTCTTTTCAGGAATTCGCGCGGGCGTTGCCCTCGCCCACCAGCCTGATCGCGCTCGGCATGAGACCGCTGGATGGAAACGCCGTGCTGGAGATCAATCCGTCGCTGGTGTTTCCCATCCTGGAAATGCTGCTGGGCGGCGCCGGCAAAGGCATCACCAAGATCACGCGCGAGGTTACCGAAATTGAGCAGAGCATTCTCGAGGGCCTGCTGCGCATCATCCTTCACGACTTGAGAACTGCATGGAGCGCGGTGGCGGACATTGGGTTCTCGATAGAGGGGCACGAGACCGAACCCCAGTTGCTGCAGGTGCTGGCGCCGAACGAAGCCGTGGTTTCCATCGGAATGGAAGTGCGGATTGGCGACATATCCGGCCTGATGAACATCGGCGTGCCTTCGATCATCGTCAAGATGCTGCGCCATAAGTTCGACCAGCAATGGAGCCTGCGGAAGCACGATGTAACGGAAACCGATCGCGAGCGAATGCTGCGCCTGGTTCGGCCGGCACGCGTGCAGTTGGACACACGAATGCAAGGAATGAAAATGGGCATGGATGCCTTGCTCCAACTTCAGGCAGGAGATGTGCTCGCCTTCGACTATCCCGTGGAGCGGCCCCTCGATCTAACGGTGAACGGCAAGCTGAAGTATCACGGCAATGTGGTCATCACCGGCCGGAAACGCGCCTGCGAAATAGCGGCGACCGTGACAGCGTGATCCGTCCGTGGGACAAGCTAGCCTAGAAACATATGAAGTCCGTCCTGGTTCAACTCGATGCGCCTACCTACCGTGCCCTAAACGGAAGCGCGCTTGAACGCTGTCATTAGGCGGCGGGCATTCTTCGGGGACCGCGACAAGTGGGCCGTTTCCAACCGGCTTGAGAGTTCCGCGGCAGGAATCATCCCAACTCATTACCGGAAGATCTTGAACAACCCGCCCAGCGGATCGAAGAAATCATCCACCACGCGCTCTTTCAGCGGAATGATGGCGTTGTCGGTGATCTTGATTTCTTCCGGGCAGACCTTGGTGCAACACTTGGTGATGTTGCAGTAGCCGATACCGAGGTCTTCTTTCAACGCCTTCACACGGTCGCCGGAATCCATGGGATTCATCTCCAGATTCGCGGCGTACACGAAGAAGCGGGGACCGGCGAACTCGTCGTGCATGTGGTGATCGCGCAGCACGTGGCAGACGTCCTGGCATAGGAAACACTCGATGCACTTACGGAATTCCTGTGGACGATCGACGTCGGCCTGCTGCACGCGCCAACTGCCGTCGGCTGCGTCCGCGGGGCGCGGCGTGAACTTCAGAATCTTCTTCTTGACCGCATAGTTCCAGGAGACGTCGGTGACCAGGTCCTTTACGTGTGGGAAAGTTTGCATCGGCTCCACGGTCACCGGCACAGTGAGATCCAGGGTATTCAAGCGCGTCATGCACATGAGCCGCGGCTTGCCGTTGATCTCCGCTGA
>CAMAUG010000365.1 GCA_945861255.1 Candidatus Sulfopaludibacter sp. SbA3 | reverse complement strand
TCGGGCGATCTCGAAACCGCGGCCGGTCTCGAATGGCTGGAAACGAACGGATTAGGCGGGTTCGCTTCTTCGACGATCGCCGGAATGAACACCCGCCGCTACCACGGATTGCTTACCGCGGCGGCCAAACCTCCGGCAAGCCGAATGCTCCTCCTCTCGAAACTCGAAGAAACGGTCTTCGTCGGGGATCTGCGTTATGAGTTATCGGTCAACCGGTATCCTGGCGCGCTGCACCCGCAAGGCCACCGGTTTCTCAAAGGGTTTCGCCTGGATCCTTTTCCGGTATTCACCTATGAAGTGCACGGCATCGAAATCGAGAAGCGCGTCTTCATGGCTCACGGCGAGAATACGACGGTCGTCGAGTATGACGCGCGCTGCCTGGATCGCGCCGGCGTTCCCGAATTCACGCTGGAAATCCGCCCCCTCATTGCGTTTCGAGATTTTCACGGCACGACGCACGCAAACCACGCCATCAATCGCCGCGTGGCCGTGACTGTTGGATCCGCCAGTGTGAATCCCTACGAAGGGCTCCCCACTCTCTACTTCGCCCACGATGCGGCGGAACTCGAGCCCACGGGCGAATGGTACTTCAACTTTGAATACGACGTTGAGCGTGAGCGGGGACTGGACTTTTCGGAAGATCTTTTTAACCCGTTCGCCGCCCGATTCGCATTCGGCCGCCGCGCCAGCGCTACGATCATCGCCTCCACGGCGCTCCACCAGGCATCGGAAGCCCGGGCGTTGCGCAAGTCGGAGACCGAACGGCGCGCTGCTCTTGTAGCGGCATTACCCTCGAAGGAGCCCTTCGCGCGGTGTCTCGCCGTCGCCGCGGACCAGTTCATCGTCGATCGCGGCGGCATGAAGACGATCGTCGCCGGGTATCATTGGTTCGGCGAGTGGGGCCGTGACGCGATGATCGCTCTGCCTGGACTGACGCTCGCGACCGGACGTCCCGAACTCGCGAAGAGCATTCTCCTCGCTTTCGCTGACGCCGCCAGTCAGGGCATGCTGCCGAACCGTTTCCCGGACCAGGAGGGAGATCCGGAATACAACACCGTCGACGCCACCTTGTGGTTCTTCGAAGCGATCCGAGCGCTGGTGGAATACACCGGCGAGATAGCTTTTGTCCGCGACCATCTCTACGCCTCGATGGCGGAAATGTTCGACTGGCATTGCCGGGGCACCCGATACGGGATTCGCGCGGATGAAGACGGATTGCTCAGCGCGGGCGAGCCTGGAGTGCAATTGACGTGGATGGACGCGAAGGTCGGTGGCTGGGTGGTCACGCCGCGAATCGGCAAGCCCGTTGAGATCCAGGCTCTTTGGTACAACGCCCTTCGCGTCATCGAAGAGATGGCGCGCGTTTTCGGAGACCGCGAGCGCGAAGCCTCCGCTCGCGAAATAGCTGGCCGCGCACGGGAAAGTTTCAACAACAGGTTCTGGAACAAGACGGCAGGCTGCCTGTACGACGTCGTGAACGGCGACGATCGGGATGGCTCCGTTAGACCGAACCAGATCTTCGCGGTCAGCCTCGCGAATACGATGCTGGAGGACGGGCGTGCGCGGCACGTTGTGGAAGTGGTCGAGCGTGAACTTCTGACGCCGCTCGGATTGCGGAGCCTGTCCCCTCGCGATCCACGATACCGGCCCCGCTACGAGGGAGATGTCGTGAGCCGCGACTCCGCCTATCACCAGGGAACGGTCTGGCCATGGCTGACGGGACCATTCATCACGGCCTACATGAAGGTGAACGGCCGCAGCCAGGCGGCCCGTGAGCAGGCAGGCCGGTGGCTCGAGAGTTTCCGCACACACCTGAGCGTGGCCGGAGTGGGCCAAATTTCCGAACTAGCCGATGGCGAGGCGCCGCACCGGCCCCGCGGCGCGATCGCGCAAGCCTGGAGTGTGGCCGAGTTGCTTCGCGCCGCGGTCCAGGACGTTTACCCCTCAGGCGCCCGTGACATCCCTGCGCGTCGAAAACCTTCCCGCCCAGGGAAGCAGAGGGTCCGCGACGTCCGCCCATAGAGTCAGAATCCGGCGATCGGCAAGCGCCAATGTCTGGAACCGAGGCGGGCGATTCATACGCGATTCCGGTGCTGTATCGTTAGCCCAACCTTCGCAGCTAACGCCTATTTTTGCCTGAAACCGGTCTGATCGTTGAGCTAACCGCTTCGCCCTCAATCAAACATTTCCGCCAGCGCTTGTAGTGGAGACCTACCCCCTATACAGGGCGCAGAAACTCTGGCATTCTGCCAGAGAGCATGTTTCTGCGCAGCAACAAACGTATCAAAGACGGGAAGGAGCATTACTACTACACGATAGTGGAAAGCCGCCGGTTGGGATCGGGCAAAATAGCGCAGAAGCAAGTGCTCTATCTGGGAGAGATCAACAGCAGCCAGCAGTCGGCATGGCGCAAAACACTGGAAGTGTTCGATGAACGTCAGCAACGTCTGACCTCGCTGAGCTTGTTTGCCGAAGACCGCCCCGTTCCCTCCGACGCCATCGACAGCGTGCAGATCAAGCTCAGCGAGATGAAGCTGGAACGGGCACGCCCCTACGGCAACTGCTGGCTGGGCTGCCATTTGTGGCGGCAGTTGCAGCTTGATCGGTTCTGGACAGAGAAGCTACCAAAAGGCCGTGAAGCCGTACCGTGGGAGCAAGTCCTCCAACTGCTGGTGGTGAACCGGTTGATCGATCCCGGCAGTGAGTTCCGCCTGCACCGCCAGTGGTTCGATCACAGCGCGATGGACGTACTGCTGGGCCAGGATTTCGCAGTCGCAGAGAAAGACCGGCTCTACCGGTGCCTGGACCGTGTGCTCGAACACAAACAAGAGCTGTTGGTTCATCTGCGGCAACGCTGGCAGGATCTGTTCGCCGCGGAATACGATCTGCTTTTGTACGACCTCACCAGCACCTGCGTGGAAGGAGAAGCCGAACAAAATCCCAAAGCCAAGTACGGCTACAGCCGCGATGGAAAGCCGAACTGCAAGCAAGTGGTGATTGCGCTGGTGATGACGCCATCTGGCCTTCCAGTGGCTTACGAAGTGATGGACGGCAACACCTCGGACAAGACGACCCTGCGCGGCTTTCTGGGCAAAGTGGAAGCACTGCATGGAAAGGCGCGGCGGGTGTGGTTGATGGATCGAGGCATCCCCACCGAGGCGCTGCTCAAAGAAATGCGCGAGTCGCGGCAGGAGACGTTTTATCTGGTGGGGACGTCGAAATCCAAGATCAAACAGTATGAGCGGAAGTGGCTGGACTTGCCGTGGCGCAAGGTGCGCGAGTCGGTACAAGTGAAATTGTTCGCCGAACAAGGCGAACTCTACGTGCTGGCCAAAAGCGAAGGCAGGCAAAAGAGATTGCCATTCGCCGCAAGAAGATCGTGCGGCTGTTGCGAAAATTGCGAGCGATGAGACGCAGTAGTCCGAAGCGCGACCAGTTGCTGATGCGCGTCGGCGCGGCCAAGACCGACGTCGGGCGAGCCTTCGGCTTCGTGATCATCAATCTGCCCAAGGCCGAACTGGTGACCAGGCAGACGTTCACCTTCAAGCTCGACAAGGCGAAGTTGAAAGAGGCCGAACTTCGCGATGGCCACTATCTTCCGCGCACGAATTTGGTGAATGAGGATCCGGCCGTGCTCTGGGATCGCTACATGCAACTGACTCAGATCGAGGCGGCTTTCAAATGTTTGAAGAGCGATCTGGGAATTCGTCCGATTTACCATCAACGGGAGCATCGGGTGGAAGCGCACATCATGGTGGCCTTCCTGGCCTACTGTCTGATCGTGACGCTGAAGCATCGACTACAGGCTTACGCGCCGGGATTGACGCCACGAG
>CAMAUG010000364.1 GCA_945861255.1 Candidatus Sulfopaludibacter sp. SbA3 | reverse complement strand
GCTTCGCGGATTTCCGCGTCGCACACGGTGATGGTTTTAGGCACGCCTTCAATCAGATTGCGGCCTTTGATCTCCATGGTGATGGGTTTATCCAGCTCAAACGCCGAGCCGAGCGTGATCTTCACCCGTTCCGCCGTGGTTTCGCCGATCAGTAGATTGTATTTCCGCTTCACGTATTGGATGATGGCGTCGTCCATCTCATTGCCGGCCACGCGCACGGAGCGCGAATACACAATGCCGGAAAGGGAAATCACGGCCACGTCCGTGGTGCCTCCGCCGATATCCACCACCATGTTCCCGGAAGGCTCCGAGATGGGCAGCCCGGCGCCGATGGCCGCCACCATGGCCTGCTCCACCAGGTACACTTCACTGGCCTTGGCGTGGTACGCCGAATCGATGACCGCGCGCTTTTCCACTTGCGTGATTTCGCTGGGCACGCCGATGATGATGCGCGGGTGCACCAACATCTTGCGTCCGTGCGCTTTTTGGATGAAGTAGTTGAGCATCCGCTCGGTGACTTTGAAGTCGGCGATGACACCGTCTTTCATGGGGCGGATCGCGACAATGTTGCCGGGCGTGCGGCCGATCATTTCCTTGGCTTCTCTGCCGACCGCCTCCACCTCGCCGGTGTTCTTGTTGATGGCGACGATGGACGGTTCATTGACAACGATACCCTTGCCTTTGGCGTAGACCAGGGTGTTCGCCGTCCCGAGATCGATAGCAAGATCGGACGAAAAAAGACTAAATAATGACCGCAGATTCATATGAACGGTTCACCGAACGAGGGGGGTACCGGTAAGCCCAGTTGCGTCCCCTCCGAAGTTAGCACACGCAAAACAAAGCAGCAAGGTTGTGTTTTATTTCAGTGCGGTATGGGTGGCGGCCGCGGCATGCGGAAAGAGGTGGCGGCCGCGCGGCGCGCCGCCGGCAGAGTGCATAGCGCCATCGCGCGCCGCCGAGAGAACGGTGGCTTCGCCGCGCCGGCGCGCAAGAAGCTGGAACTTCCGCACGGAGGCGTGGGGACAAGACCGCAGCGCGGCAGCGTGGCGGGAACAAAAGACAGCCGGGCGGGGCCTGGCCGAATAAGAGGCTGCGGTGACGCGGAGCAGAACGGGGAAGAGCGTGCGGCGGGGTAAAATACAACCAGTGCTTTCCCGCCGTGCTCTTTTCGCCCTGCCCCTTGCTGCCGCTGCGTGCAGCCGCCGTCGCGGAGGCCCGGCATTCCGGGGCTACGCCTTCGTCGCCAGCGAGGAAGGGCAGGCGA
This sequence comes from Candidatus Sulfopaludibacter sp. SbA3, assembly GCA_945861255.1. GTDB lineage: Bacteria > Acidobacteriota > Terriglobia > Bryobacterales > Bryobacteraceae > Palsa-187. Next base: position 2,579 of record CAMAUG010000364.1, on the reverse strand, counting down.
TCGCCGCGGTCGACCTGGAAGCCATGGCCGTCGCGCGCCATATACCGTTGGTGGGGTCGCCTTCCATGGTGCTTTCCGCGCCCGAACGGCCGTTCGTGTACGCGCTGACTCCGGGCAACGGGACGGTACACGAGATTGCCGTGGACCGTGTGAGTTTCGCGCGCAAATTGACTGTGGCGCAGACCGCGCTCTCCATGCAGATGACTCCTGATGGAAGCGCGCTGTTTGTTCTGGGACGTGGATTGAATTCGACGGCAATAACGATGATACGGGTAGCGCTCGATTCGTTTCGCGCCGAATGGAAATTGCCGCTTCCAGAAGACGCAGTGGAGTTGGCGCTGGCACCGGACGGAACAACGGCGGCGGTCAGTTGCGCCTCCGGTGTTCGCTTTATTGACCTGGAGCGCCGCAAAGTGCGCGAACCTTCGGGCCGGGGTAGCTTCGGAGCCGTGCGTTTCCTGGCCGATTCGAAAACGCTCATCGCGGCCGATCTCGGTGGCCGGCGCTTGTCTCTCTACGATGCGGCTACGTCGCAATTGATTACCCACCTGCCGCTGGCCGTACGGCCCGATCACCTCTGTTTCAACGCCGACGGGGGCCAGCTTTTTGTTACCGGCGAAGGCATGGACGCGGTGGTGGTGGTGTATCCTTATCGCACGCCGGAGGTGGCCGAAACCGTGCTGGCCGGTCAAGCGCCCGGTCCTATGGCGGCGTCGCAGGCGTATCTATTTGTAGCAAGCCCGTCTTCGGGAAATGTCAGCGTCATCGAAATCAACTCGCGCAAGGTGATCGCAGTGGCGCCCGTGGGTAGCGATCCCGGTTTCATCGCCGTGACGCCCGACGATCAGTACGCGTTGGTGCTGAACCGCAGATCGGGCGACGTGAGCGTGCTTCGCGTCGGAGCCATCACCAAGAACCGCGACCGTCGCGCGTCGCTGTTGACCGTGATTCCGGTGGGTTCGAAGCCGGTCAGCGCGGTGGTGCGAGCGGTGTAGGATGAACCCGTCACTATCAGTCGATCCTGTCGCCGTAGGGTTGCATATTCTTCGTGAGAACCGTTTTCGGTAGCTCTCCAGTTCCACAGAGTTTGAAGGATCCAAAATCTTTGTACCACTCGCTGGCGGGCGCCTCCGGCTCTGATCGCACCCATTCTTGCAGCAATTGAAGATCTCCGAGCGGTATCCGGCGTTCTTCCACTCGGTCCAGGATGTGCTGCCAAACGGCGCGGGGAAGATTAGAGAAGCGGATCTTCGGCAAGGGCGTCGTCTCCAAAGATGGCGCGGATCAGCTCCTTTCCGGCGGCCTCCTTCTTGGATGGATTCTTCTCGGCAGCGAAGCGGCGGTAGGAGGCGCGCAAGTTCGCCCGCGCTTCTTTCTCCGCCCGGACGCCTTGCTCGGCCAAGGTGACCAGCGCGCGGCTGACGGTAAGGCGGTGTTCCTTGGCGACACGCCGGATTTCCGCTGCGAGTGGCCCAGGAATTGTGACGCTTTGGCGAATCGAACGGAAACGAGTTTGCTTGGTGGATGTAGTGGCGCGCATATTCCTATTGTAACCACGGTGCACCACCGTGGTGCACTTCCGCGGCATCAAACCACTCGTAGCGCTTCGCCAGGAAATTGGATCACGCGTCGTGCGTTTCCCGGTGCTGTTCGTACTCGTCCGCGCGTCGCTGTTGACCGTGATTCCGGTGGGTTCGAAGCCGGTCAGCGCGGTGGTGCGAGCGGTGTAGTCTGCTTCCGATCGGGCGCTACCAGCCGCCCTTGCTCAGGCGCTGCACTTCTTCCGGGGTCAGGACGCGGTCGAAGATGGCAACGTCGTCCATGAGTCCGACGTAATTCACGCCCAGGCGGATGGCCCCGCGCGCGGCATCCCACACAAAGGGTTCGGCGATGCCGGTGCTTTCGCCCTGCAACTGGCCGTTGAGATAGAGCCGCGCGCTGCCGGCGCCGGAGCCGAGCCGCGAGTGCGTGATGGCGACATGCGTCCACTGGCCGCGCCGGAAGGGCGTCTGCTTCACCACCACCAGGCGGCTTAAGAAAAACGGGTTCGTGTTGGTGTCCGCATTCTGAGGGTTCCAAGTGGCCAGCGCGCCGAAGACGCCTAGGCGGAAGTGGCGCGGCTTGTCGTCGCGGGTGAAGTCCACCCAGATGGCGGAGTCGTTGAAGGCCTTGTCGGTGACTTGAATGGGATCGCAGTAGCCGGGTTCCAGGTCCTGATCGGGATCGAGGCTGAGCCAGAATGAGATCGTGCCGGTCCAAGCCTGGGCGTTGAAGGCGACGTTCTTGGCGGCCTGATAAAAAATGGCGCGCGTGTTTTTCTTCACGAAGCGTAGCGCCCCGCCGGTGCGGCCCGCGCCGGGCGCGAGCACAACGCCGTCGCCGGTGAGCCCAGGCTTCGCGCTGGACTGCTCCTTGTAAGTTTCGGCAACGTAGAGACGCTTGTCGCCGCGAGCCACCACGGCATCGGTGCCGGCGTCGAAGTTGGAGTAAAAGGTGAGCGACTGGTGAAGATCGGCGGCTGGGAGGGTCAGCGCGCACAGGATCGCGGAGTAAAGGCAGCGCATGCATCGTTTCATACG
>CAMAUG010000363.1 GCA_945861255.1 Candidatus Sulfopaludibacter sp. SbA3 | reverse complement strand
CTTGGTCGTGAAGAACGGATTGAAAATATTTTCCAGATTCTTCGGTTCAATACCGCATCCCCGATCGATTACTGCGATTTCCGCCGTCGAGTCCACCACCTGGGTCTTCAACGTCACTACGCTTCCGGAGGCGCTGGCCTGCACCGCGTTGAGCAGCAGATTGGCGATCACGTGGTCCATCAATTCGCGATCCATCGTCACGAGTGGAACATCCGGAGAATAATTCTTTGAAATGGTTACGTTCGGCCCCGCTCCGCTGCGCTCGCGCTCGAATCGAGCCACGGCCCCGTCCAGCAGGCTGGCCAGGTCGCCGCTTTCCATCTTCAGGTGCTGCGGGCGCGCGAAATCCAAAAACCGCGTGATGAGAGAATTCGTGCGGTCCACTTCCTCGGCGATGTAGCGCGCCATCTCACGCGCCACCTCGTTTTCTTGCGAAACCTTGCGGGCCAGCAGCTCCGCCGACGTCTTCATGGTACCCAGAGGATTGCGCAGTTCATGCGCCAGGCCCGCGGTCAAATGGCCCAGCGCGGCCAGCCGGTCCGTGCGGCGCACCTGCGCCTCTGCTTCCCGCAGGCTGCGGTTGGCGCGCACCAGTTCTTCGGCCGCCACTTGCGCCTTTTGCGCCTCGAGGCGGCTGGCGCGCGCCAGCTCATGCGTCACATATCCAACCACCGGTAGAAACACCGCGCGCCATGCCAGTTCCAACTGCTGATCGTCCGGGATGAACTGATTGTCGCGCACAAAAACGAGGAAAGACAGATATACTCCGCATGCAGCCAGCGCTGTCGCCGCCGTGGCCCACAACCCGAAGGCGGTGGCGCCGGAGATCACCGGTAGCAGCAGAATCAGGTAGAAACTGCTGGAAATGCCTCCGCTGACACCGATCAGCAGGTAGCACAATGCAAGCTTGAGCGTTACCGATACACTCGCGCCGATGCGCGTCTCAAGCACCTGCACAAGGCCAAGCGCGGCTAGCAGGAAACTGACAACGGGGCCGCGGTCCGGGCTGAACGCCGCCAGCGCGGAGAACAGCAGCAGCCAGACGAAATCCCGCGGGCGGACGTAACGGCGCCACAAGGGCGGCAAAACGGTGGGCACTCCACTCCAGTTTACGTAATGTACAATCGAAACCGTGAGACTCCACCTGTCCGCCGCACTCGGCGCCGCCATTTTCGCCTGCGTCACCCCGGCGTGGGCACAAGCACCCACGCCCTCGGAGATCGTCGCCATCTATCCGGATTTGGCCGCGCTCTATCGTGATCTGCACCAAAACCCCGAACTCGGCTTCCAGGAAAAACAAACGTCAGCCAAACTTGCCGCGCTTCTGAGGCCGCTCGGTTATGAAGTGACTACCGGAGTCGGCGGTACGGGAATCGTTGCGATCCTCAAGAACGGCGCGGGTACGACGGTCATGCTGCGCACCGAGCTTGATGCGTTACCGGTGGAGGAGAAAACCGCTTCGCCGTTCGCCAGCCGCGCCACGGCGAAAAATGACGCGGGCCAGACCGTCCCGGTGATGCACGCTTGCGGGCACGATCTGCACATGTCGGCGTGGGCGGGCACGGCACGATGGATGGCGGAACATCGCGAGCGCTGGCGCGGCACGCTGATGCTGGTGGGGCAGCCCGCCGAAGAAGGCGGCCGGGGCGCGGCGGCGCTGCTCAAAGACGGCCTGTTCCAGCGCTTCCCCAAGCCCGATTTCGCGATCGGCTTTCACGATGACGACACCATGCCGTCCGGCGTCGTCGGTTATCACGCGGGCATTTTCCGCGCGACTTCCACCACCATCAATCTGACACTGTTCGGCCGCGGCGGCCACGGCGCCATGCCGCACAGCACCATTGATCCGGTGGTGCTGGCCGCGCGCGTGGTGCTCTCCCTCCAGACTATTGTTTCGCGCGAAAGCAACCCCGTCGAGCCAGTCGTGATCACCGTCGGTTCTATTCACGGCGGCACGCAGGCCAACGTGATCCCCGATGAAGTCACGCTGGAACTCAGCGTGCGTGCCTTCACTGAAGACGTGCGCCAACGCCTGCTGGCAGCGATCGCGCGCGTAGCCAAGGCGGAGGCGCAGGGCGCGGGCGCTCCCCGCGAGCCGCGCATGGAGGTGCGCGGCGGCACCACGAATCCCGTCTACAACGATCCGGCGCTGATTGAGCGGCTCTCCATCGCATTGCGCAAGACCATGGGCGCGGACCGTGTGATGGAGATGCCCGCCAAAATGACGTCGGAAGATTTTTCAGCATATGGGCTCGCTGGCGTGCCGTCCGCGCTGTTGCACATCGGCGCGGTGGCCCCCGAAAAATTGGCCCAGGCGAAGCGCACGGGCGTTCCCGGGCCGGCCCCACACTCCCCCGAATGGCTGCCCGATCTTGAAACCACACTCAAGGCGGCGGTGCTTGCGGAGACGTCGGCGTTGCTCGACCTGCTAAGCGGCAAGTAGGTGCTGAATCATGCCGGCGCAAGATCCAAGTTCCCTGGCGGCGCATCATCGGACGCAGCTCATTCTCTGGCTAGCCATCACGCTTGCGCCCGTTCTCTACTTGCAAATCATCCTGTTCACCCCCGTCGAACGGGATGCCAATAGTCCGCCGATTGAGATCCCGTTGCTTATTGCCGGAATCGGGCTCGTAGCAGCGTCGTTCGTACTCCCGAAGCGGCTGTTTCCTCAACCCGAATCCGGCCGGGATTTGGCGAAGGAGCGTTCTGCGCTGGTGATCGCGCTGGCCATGTGCGAGGCGCCGGCAATCTTCGGAGTCATCGTGCACTTTGCTATGGGTTCCCCATGGTATTGGTTGTTTCTTGCGATCGGCTTCGCGGGTTTGCTGTTGCATCGCCCGAAGCGCGACACTGAATCGCATGCCCCTTGAACGGAACCGCCCGCGCGAGCTGCCGCCCTCGGCCGTCGCGGAACTGATGCAAGGCCGCAAGATTGATGCGATCAAGATTGTTCGCGAGCAATGGGGCATCGGCCTGAAGGAGGCCAAGGACGCCGTCGAGGCCTTCGCCAAAACCCAGCCGGAGCTGACGGCCAAACTCGCGGAGACGGCGGCGGAGACCAGGAGCGGCTGCATCAAGTGGATGGTGCTGTTGGTTCTCGCCGGGATCGTGATCGCGTTTCTCATTCGCGTCATGCGCAGCGGGTGATCCGCGCTCCCAATCATGCTAGCTTGAAGTCGTATGCCGGCTCCGCATCAGCAAGAGGCGTCGATCTCCGTGGAAGAATATCTGTCGACGAGTTATCGTCCGGATTGCGACTACGTGGACGGATACATCGAGGAGCGCAATTTGGGCGAATGGGATCACAGCAGTTTGCAAGCGGCGGTGGCCGCCTATTTTTTTGCGAAACGACGGCAGTGGGGCATTTCAGTCGCCACCGAGCAGCGCGTCCAGGTGAACGCGCGCCGGTTTCGAGTGCCGGACGTGTGTGTTGTCCTGGGTAAACCAGGTGAACAGATCCTGACGCAGCCGCCCTTCCTGTGTATCGAAATTCTCTCGCCGGAGGACCGCATGGCGCGCGTCGAAACGCGGATCGACGATTATTTGTCGATGGGCGTGCGTTACGTGTGGCTGCTTGATCCCTCTTCGCGCCGCGCGTATGTGGCCACCGCCGAGACCGGCCTGCGCGAATCGAAAGACGACGTGTTGACCACGGAAAATCCCGCGCTGGAACTCCCGCTGGCCGAAGTGTTCGCCTAAGCAACGCGGCCGCCACGCCGCCCGCGCGAGCCTCATCATGCTAGCTTGAAATCGTATGCCGGCTCCGCATCAGCAAGAGGCGTCGATCTCCGTGGAAGAATATCTGTCGACGAGTTATCGTCCGGATTGCGACTACGTGGACGGATACATCGAGGAGCGCAATTTGGGCG
>CAMAUG010000362.1 GCA_945861255.1 Candidatus Sulfopaludibacter sp. SbA3 | reverse complement strand
CGTTCGTTAAACCTGTATCGGTGACGGTGAGCGTCGTGATGCCCGTTCGTACCGGCGTTGGAGACTGGCCGCCGGACGACGTTCCCCGGTACAGGTTATAGCTCGCCGCTCCCGCCGACGCACTCCACGCCAGCGCCACCTGCCGATCGCCGGGCAAGGCGGAGAGGCTGGATGGAGCTGGCGGTGGAGTGGGACCCGCTGGGGTTGCGTTGGCCTCGTTCGAGAGAGGGCTGGTTCCGTAAGAGTTGATGGCCGCCACTTTGTAGTAGTACGTTACTCCGTTGGTCCGATTCGCATCGGTGAACGTGGTGCTCGCTAGGTTCGCGGCAACCGGCGTGGCGCTCTCCCCTCCTGCGGTGAGGCCGCGGTAGACGCTGTAGCTCGCCGCCCTCCTGGCGGCGTCCCAACTCAGTGAAACCTTCTGGTCGCCCGCCACCGCCGTCAGATTTGCGGGTGCCGGTGGGGGAATCCTGTTGGGACCGCCTTTCCCGGCCGACGCGGCATTGTTGTTCGCGGCTCCCTGAAGACCCGCGCCCAGCGCGAAGATGATCGGGACAAACTGCAGTGCTCTCTGATACGTTTTCACGATGGCTCTCCTTGGCCGGCGCAGAACCGCCGAAGTCGTAGATTACGACGGCGGGATGCACGATGGAATCGGAAGAACCTCGTGGTATAGGACTATAAGTCGCCTAGTACTGGTAAGGAAACTAGGAACGTACTACTTTCCGTGGGCACTCTATGAAATCGCGGGACGGAAGGAGAGAATCCTGGATGGACGTCAGTGGGCTACACGCTCTGGCAAGCTTACCGTTAATCGAAAAAATTGCCGGGGTCGATATTGTCGAATGACTTGCGCGTGCCGGCCGCCACCTTGAGATACCCTCTTACCGTCCAGATAACGTGTTTAAGATTGGACGTGAGTGCTTGCGGGAAAACAGCGGAGATGACGGCTGCCGCGCTGGCTGCCAGCATCGCGTACTCGATCATATCCTGCGCGCGGCGGTCGTATTGGAATCGCAGCCACGCCTGGTATAGGGCGGTCTTGAAACGACGTGTGTTCATAGTCCCTCGCATGCTCTGTCACCTACGAGTGTGCAGCGCTACGGTGAGGGATAGAACCGGCTGTACTGCCGGGGTGGTTACTGAAATTTGCTTAGTACGGTTCTAGGGGCCAACCCCACGGGGACTAGTCGTGCGGCTTCGGCGAGCGGGAACGTGTCGGCCCAGAGGCCGGCGCGGAGCTTCGAGTTCGTGCCTGCCAGTCGAATCTCCGCCCGGAACTAGCCCATGCTGGCGGCGAGCGTCACCACGCCATCCAACTTGGAAAAGATGGTGCTGAGCGCGGGTGCAAGAGTGGCGGGGAACGTGGCGCCGACCGCCACGGCCACGAACCCGACAATCATGGCGTACTCGATCAAATCCTGGCCCCGTTCGTCTCTTTGAAGTTTGCGAAGCATCTTAATAATAGTCATCACGAAATCCTTATCGGCTCCAGTTGCCGTTTCTGAATCAAGTTTGCCCCTGTGCGAAAGATTTCACAAGCATGGTACTACCCTATTGGCGAGTACTGTTTCCCTTAGCTGCTTCCAGGAATTGCTTAGACTCATAGGCGGGTCTTTTCTCCTAAGGGTTGCTCTGCGCCGGATAGCGCACCACGGTAAAGTTCCGCAGCGCCACCGTGTCGGCCCCGCTTGCAGTCATTTGCCCTCGGAAGGAAATCGTGAGGCTGGCGGAAGCATTTTCGTTAACCGACCCTGCTGCCGTGGCTTGCGCCAGCGCGCTGCCCCAGCTCTGCGCGTCCCACATTTGCCCCGCCGCGTGAAAGCCGATTCCCAATCGCGCGGCCAACGCCGTGTCCGCGGCCGTGGCGGTGCGGGTTAGCAGCGGGGTCGCGCCCAGCCGCACTTCACCAGTGAAGCCCGCGGCGGCGCCCGTATGCGCCATCTGGAACCGCACTTCAATGCGGTCCCCGGTTCCCAGCAGCCCTGCCGGAATGGTGCACGAACCCAACTGCGTCAGTGATGCTGTACCCGTGCTGGTCCCAATGTTGCTGCAAATCACTTGCGGCATGGTCAGCGTGCCCAGTGGATTGTTGGGATTTGCGTAACGGTAGCTGGCGCTGAGGATGTCCCCGGCTTGAGGCACCGAGCCCAGGAAGAACGTGAGCACGGTTCCACTCACCAAGTAATCCACTCCCTGGCGCATGTACAGGCCGTTGCGATACACGTCCAGGCTGGCGGCCGGCGACGGGGCGTTGCTCAGAGAGAATGCGGTGTTCACGCCGTTGATCGCGCCGCCGGGAAGTTCGCCGTCGGCATAAGACGGCAATATGCCACCGCCGCCGCCACCACACGTCCCGGAGCTGCCATCCACCCGGACGCAATCTCCCAGGCTGCCGGTGGCGCCTTCCATTTGCCCGGCTTGGTTAATCACCGCGGTCCGCCCGATGGCGAATCCCACGCCCGCCGTCGGCCGCACGTTTAGCGCGTTCGTCAAACCAACCACATCGCCGATTTGAATCGGTGAGATCACCGGCGGCGGCCCCACGATGGAACCTGACGAGATCCGCACGTCGCGAACCCGCAGCGCCAGTGAGCTGGGCGGCACGGCCCACGTTTCGGTGAACTGATTGCGCCCCTGGCTGTTGTACGTGACACCATACTGCGCGCCGGCCGAAGCCGTGGTGGTGGGCACTAGCCGCACGTTGAGAACTCCGTTGACTATCAGCAGCGTGAGATTCGATGTCGCGACATTGGTAGTATTGCCCGCGAGGAAACTATTCCACCGGATGTTCACCGTCCCGTTGTAGCGCGTTCCGTCCGCGCGGTAGAGTACGTCCTGGATAGTGGTGAGCGCAGGCTGCGCCGCCGCCACACCCGCCGCTGTCACCAGCAGTATTGCCATTCGCTTGATCCTAAACATCAACTCGCCTCCCGTTGCTCACGAGTGTAGGCGTTGCACTTGTAAGATCCGGCGAGTTAATATCCTAAGTCGTGGATTCTAGGTGGGGATAGACGAATTGTGCGAGTCGTCACCGGCATGGCACCGGAGTCCCGCGGTCTCAGCGCCCGCTCAGCAGGCGGAAGGCATCGCCCACGCCTTCGCCGGCCGCTTTCGGTCCCGCGGGCTCGTTGACCGGGACGACATCGCCTTCCCCGGGCGCCAGAAACAGGTTCGTTTCCACGCCGTGTTGGCGGGTATACAAATCCCAATAGCGCCGCCCCAGCGCGTACAACGATTCATGGGTGCCGCGCTCGACGATGCGGCCGTCCTGCACCACCAGGATCTGGTCGGCTCGGCGGATGGTGGACAGGCGATGCGCGATCACGAAGGTGGTGCGGCCTTGCATCAGGTGGTTAAGGCCTTCCTGGATCAACGCCTCGGATTCGGAATCGAGGCTCGACGTGGCCTCATCCAGGATCAGAATGCGGGGATCCGCCAGAATCGCCCGCGCGATGGAAACTCGCTGGCGCTGCCCGCCGGAAAGCTTCACGCCGCGCTCGCCGACAATGGTGTCGTACTTGTTCTCGAATTTCTCCGCGAATTCGTCCACGCGCGCGATGCGGCAGGCTTCCAGAATCTGCTCCTTCGTCGCGGCCGGCCGCGCGAAAGCGATGTTCTCTTCGATGGTTCCGTCAAACAGAAACGTGTCTTGCAGCACCACGCCCAACTGCGTTCGGTAGGAATCCAAGCGCAGGGTGGAGAGATCCACGCCGTCCACGCGAATCACACCCTGCGACGGCGTGTGAAACGCGGCCACCAGGCTGATGATGGTCGATTTACCGGAGCCTGACGGCCCCACCAGCGCGGTGACCGTGCCGGGCGAGGCTTCGAAGGTGACGTCGAACAAAACGGGTTTGCCTTCGTCGTAAGAGAAGCCCACCTGCT
>CAMAUG010000361.1 GCA_945861255.1 Candidatus Sulfopaludibacter sp. SbA3 | reverse complement strand
AGCCTTCCACCTCTTACGTCGCCGTCGATCTGTCGATCCCACAGCTCCGCGTCAAACTCCAGGAACCACTCTCTGAAATTTGCAAACTCATCGGGTGTTAGCTGCCGGATTTCATTTTCAATGTCTTCTATTCTTTTCATAAGACCTCGGCACAGCCCAAGTATAGCAGTATGGAATAGAGTCACCGCATCAATCCACATCTCCGGTTAGCGACTATGAACCGAAGTTTGGCAGCAGAACCGGAAAGAACGGGGGGCAGACGGGGATCGGCGGCGAATGGCGTTCGACGCCGCTATCATCGACCCCTTACTTCCCCAACGGGTTCCAGTTCAGGATGAGCGTGATCGGCGTGGACGCGTCGTCGATGACCGTGTTAATCAGGAAGCGGCCGTCACGGGCGACATCGTATTGCCGGCCCTGTGTATTTGCCACGCCGCCACCCCAGATCCGCGTGGGAAACAGCGCCACCGGCGCTCCCGGCTCCAAAGGATAGGAGACACAAGAGGCCTCTGTCGGGCATCCCAGGCTCCGGGTCGCAGATCCAATGTTTAGACGCTGCCGGCGGCCTCAGCGTTTCCGGTGTGCGTGCGAGTAGCTCCACTTGATTGGCGATACTCTTGGTTGCCAAAATTCTTACTCAATAAGAATCGGTTGTAGGCCCCAATGGGCGAGTTGGCGCCCAGGCCGAAGACGTTGTGGTACATCTCCTCGTGGGAATGCGACAACGCCAGTGCTTACTCCCGCTTGAGACTAAAGCTGCCGTCCTGATTCTTCTGACGGTAAACGTCGTGGCACTGTTTGCACTTACCGATCGCAGCCTTGGCGTTCTTGTCTACCGTGCCGGCCTTGGCGGCCTTCGCCGCGGCGTCGGCGGCGTCGGCTTCTTGTCGGGCCCAATCCGCAGCTTCCTGCATCTTCTTCCCTGTGAAGAACCTTTCGGCGGCCGCGAACAGCCTCTGCAGCCTGTCGGCGTCGGTCGCCACTGCTGCAGCATTGCCTGCATCGATGTTCATTTGCAGGCTGGTCCACGCCGGGGCTATCTGCGTCATGATTCTCGTCAGAGGATCCTGATCTTGCTGATTTTGACCCATCACACTGAAAACGATAGCCAGTACGAAACATATCGCAATCAAAACTGAAGCTGAGGCCGCCGGCAGCGGCCGAACATGCGATATGCGACCCGGAGTCGGGGATGCAGACGGAGGCCTCTTGTGTCTCCTATGCTTTTGGGCATGTGTCCGTGGATGGTGGTGTGACGGTAGGCTGCCGGACTCTGCACATGCGAGGCGATCCGCTTGCCGGCGTCAAAGATCTCGACGGTGATGCCGGTAAAGCGCGCTTCCAGTTGTTGGCCGGCCAGTTGATACGGAACGCTGTAATAATGACGGTCGATCTCGACGTGATAATCAATGGAGGCCCGGACCGTTTTCCAGTCCGCCATCACATAACGCTCCGCCGGTAATGGTCGAAGCACCGGCCGGTCCAGGCTGGCGTACAGTAAGGCGCGCGTGCCTTCGCGTTTGCGGAACCGGCGGTGATTCAATCGTTCCAGCAGCGGCGCAATGGCATCCTGGAGTTCTACCAATGAGAAGAACTTATGGTGGCGCAGGACGGCGAAAATCCAGCGTTCAGCCAGAAGCACCGCATTCTCAACTTTGGCTTTATCCCGGGGCTTGTATGGACGCGCGGGCAGGACGGCCGTGCCGTAATGCTGAGACATCTCGTGATAGGTCCGGTTGAGATCCGGTTCATAGCGGCAGGCCCGGTCCACGCCGGTGCGCGGATTGTCCGGCACGATCAGCTTCGTGGTGCCGTCGAAAAACTCAAAGGCGCGGACGTGACAGTCGATCCAGTTGGCCAGCCCCTGCCCCATGGACGCCCGCGCAAACGTGTAGGTGCTGGCCCCGAGCACGGCCACAAACAGCGAAGCGGGCATCGCTTCGCCCGTTCGATGATCGTAGATGGGAACGGTTGGACCAGCCCAATCCACGAACATCTTTTCGCCGGCAGGGTGCTCCTGCCGCATGGTCACGTTGTGATTCCGGTGCCACTCCTGGTACAGCTCACAAAATCGGCTGTACCCGTACCCATTCAGTTGATTCTGGCGATACTCTTCCCAAATCAACTGCAGCGTCAGATGCCGGTGAGTTTTCAGTTCGCGATGAACTTCGGCGAATTCGACGCCCTCACGGCGTTTCCGTTGCGAACGGACCGGCCGCTCTGGGAATAGCATGTCGTTGAGTTTCCGGTCATCGTATTCTTCCGCCACAGGCCATTCCAGACCCGCCGCCGCCGCCCTTTTCAGATATCGATGTACGGTTGATTGAGCGATTGAACAACTGCGGGCGATCTGCTCTTGATTGAGATTCGCCGCGAACCGCAGTCGCAGGACTTCTTTGACTTTTCGCATGGACAACTCGTTTTGGGCCATTCCGCTTCCTCCACCTTTCAGTGGAGACAACGGAGACCCCTTGTTGTCCAGCGCCGTCTTCGATCGCTGAAGAGAAGCCTCTCTTCAGATCAGGAAACCATTCCGGCCATGTGGATATCCATTCCAAAGGAACCGAAATTTCAATTCATTCCGGCCCGGAATCCATTATTCACATCAAATCGGAATCGTTATCCACATGCTCCGGAATACGCACCCGGACCTATTTTTTGTCGAGGCCACCTCTGGGTTCACTTGCGTTGCGGCCCGGTGACTCACTCACCATCCAATTGATGGCTTGGTCGATCGGCTTCATCCGCTTCGTTTCCTCCACGGATGCGATCCAAGTTACGAGGCTTTTGACTCTTGCCCCGATGGGACTACCTCCCACTGAACATACCAGCCTTCGCTGGACGCACTCCCTACCGAAAACATCATCTGCTCCTGAAATTGCCCGCGTTGCACCGATTCGCCGGAACCGTCAGGTCGGCTTCGAGGGCTGATTCACAGATATGAAGAGTCGTTTCGGAACAGGCGGCTCGTGTAACCAAGGCAGTAGACGCAAGGTCGCCCGCCGCGCTGAAGCGCAGTTATGAACGTTGTCTAGTGGTGTCCGCCAAAAGAACTGTTACTTATCCACAAATACAGTCACATATTTCGAGAGCGACAGTCCCCGCCTTGCCAAGGCGGGGCGGTTGGTCGGGGAATGCGCGCCAAGCGCACCAGTCTTTTGACAACCGCCCCGCCTCAAAAAAGTGAGCCTTCGAATTTGGCCAATCGGGGACCGACCCGAAGCCATCAATTGTTGATCGCGAATTGTATCTCCTGGGTAGAAGAAACGACCTTGGAGGCATCGAGAATTTCAAATCGTACGATCGCGCCGTCGTAGCCAAAATCAGCGATCACTCCGGGACGAACCTCATCGCTTTCTTTGATTCGATCGTTGCGGAGAATGATGGTCATGGAATCCGTTTCTCGATCGTAGGTGATCTTCATTTTTCGGTTCCTTCCAAGTATTTCTTGAACTGCGAAGTTTTGTAAAGCGTCACGACTATCTTATCCGTGTCGGTTTCTTCCAGCAGAAGGCAGATGGCCATCTCTCGCTGAAGATTGGTGTCAAAGTAGCGACGTACCAAAATGTTTCGTGGTGGCCGTCCGGGAATTGTGCGGTCGGGTGCGTTCAACGTCTTGTCCGCTTCAAGCCGATCGATTTCACGGTCTTCGAGGTTCTGCAACGCATGAGACGACCATCGAATTGGTTTCAACCGCCTTAACTCCTAGTGCCTCTACAATAGCAAAAGGCCGCTCTGAGAGCGGCCTTTTAAAATTGCGGGGGAAGGATTTGAACCTCCGACCTTTGGGTTATGAGTTCGATTTAGTGATTAGCCGTGTTGTCTTTTCAACCGTTTACGTTTCCGTTGATGCTTGGTTTTAGTCTGTTTGTGGGGGATGTTGCCCACCAAAC
>CAMAUG010000360.1 GCA_945861255.1 Candidatus Sulfopaludibacter sp. SbA3 | reverse complement strand
GGAAATCGCTGCGCGATTCCCACATTTCCACCGCGCCGACGACGGCTTCCTCCCTCTCTCCATCCCCCGAAAACCTCAGAAAGGAGCCCCGCAACGTCCCCGCCTGACCTTTACCCCTTCAGGCCCGTTCTTGGATTAGAAAATGCTATATCCTAAAAGAAGAATTTTGGTGACTTTGTTTGACCCGTACTGCATCCGAGGTGCTCCGCACCGGAAAGTACTACCCCTAGCCGCCGCCCCGCCCGACGGGCGACTCCAGTTCGGTCTAACTTATTGATTTGGAGGATGAATTCATCTTCCGCACAATATCCCACGCGTCCCCAGGTAGACTATTGCATAGATGACCGATCTTCGATCCACGGCGACGGAGTTGCGCAAGCTAAAGATTTCTTGCCTTGAACTAGTCGAAGAGTCCCTCCGCATAATCGCGCGCCTGAATCCCAAACTCAACGCATTTCTGACCGTCACCGCGGAACCGGCGCGCGCCCAGGCCGTGAAAATGGACGCCGAGCTGGCCAAGGGCCTCGATCGCGGCCCTCTGCACGGAATTCCCATCGCGCATAAAGACCTGATCCGCACGCAGGGCATCCGCACGACGGCGGGTTCCAGGATTTTCGCCGGCTACATTCCCAAGCGCGACGCGGAAATTGTCTCGCGGCTGCGTCAGGAGGGTGCGGTTTCGCTCGGCAAAACCAGCTTGCATGAATTGGCGTACGGCATAACGTCTGACAATCCGCATTACGGCTCGGTTCGGAATCCATGGGACCCGCGGCGAATTTCCGGCGGATCGAGTGGCGGATCGGCCGTGGCGGTTGCCACCGGAATGGTCCTTTTCGCCACCGGCACCGACACCGGCGGGTCCATCCGGATTCCGGCCTCGTTCTGCGGCATCGTGGGGCTGAAACCAACATTCGGACGCGTGAGCGCGCGCGGCGTCTTGCCGCTCGGGTTCTCGCAAGATCACGTGGGGCCCATGACGCGCTCGGTCCGCGATTGCGCGATCGCGTTTCAGGCCATGGTGGACGATCCCACGGGATACGTTCCTCCGCCGGACGCGAACCTCCGCGGCGTTCGCATCGGGTGGCCGAAGACTTATTTCTTCGAAAGGCTGGCGCCGGAAGTGCGGGATTCCGTGCAACGTGCCCGGCATACGGCGGAATCCGCGGGCGCGCGCTGTGTCGAACTTGCGATGCCGGATATGGAGGCGCTGCGCCACTCCGCGTCCATCATTTTGCTGGTGGAAGCCGCCGCGGCGCTCCGGCCGTATCTGGACCGCCGCGATGAATTCGGTCCGGACGTTCTGGCGCTGCTCGACAAGGGCCGCGCCGTGCCGGGCATCGATTATCTGGAGGCGCAGCGCACACGCCGCCGAATTGGCCGCGAGTTTGCCAGGCTGTGGGACCAGGCCGATTGCATATTCACCGCCACCACGCCCACCACGGCGCCCGTCATCGGCGAGAACACAACGGTACTCAACGGCGTGAGCGAGGACGTCCGGCAAGCCTCGACGCGCTACACGCGCGGGATGAACGCGCTGGGACTGCCCGCGATTTCGATCCCCTGCGGATGGTCCCCGGCGGGCCTGCCCATAGGCTTGCAGATCATCGCCCCCGCCTGCCAGGAAGATCGCCTGCTGCGCATCGCCGCCGCCATGGAAGACGCACTGGCCGTGGGCCGCGTGATCGGTTGAGTGTAGGTTGGTTGGGCAAGCGGGCTGCGGTGGGTGTAGCCCTCCGGCGCCGCCTTCCACCACCGCTACTGCATTCCCTGGACGGCCTGCCGCCGCGGTCACCTGCGACGACCCGAGTGTGACGCAATAGGGGCAGAGCTATAATTACGACGGGTTCGGAAACTTGATGGATCAACGCTACCATGCACCAGGTACAGGCCGGTTCATGACCCCGGACCGGCTGAGAGGAGGTCTTGTCGAGCCAGGAAGCTGGAACAAGTACGCATACACCCGTGGTGATCCTGTCAATCGGACGGATGCAAACGGAATGTGTGATTCGGATTTTTGTGTCGACGTTTACGCCATATATGACTTTCAAATGTATTGATTCTTGCTTGGCTTTAACTCGGGAGGGCTCATTTGGGATCCACCGCAAGAGGCACAAGAGAATTTTCAGCGACGACCCTTCGTCCCTCCACCTCATGTGTACAGTCAGATGACTGTGCTGCAAGAAATAGAGATGCTGGATAAGGCAGTCGCGACTGCGAAGAAGTTGTTAGCAGACAATGCCGAATGCCGCGATTTATTCGGCGTGCTCGGGGACCCTTCAGCGCTCTTGGACAATCTCGAAAATCGCACTCCTATCGGGTGGCTAGAGGTTTCATTTGGAAGGCTTGGTGAAAGCACGTGGGCGAGCGAATATCCCATGTCGTACTGAATCGACTGGACCACATACGAAGTGGTTTTTCATCCCGCCCAGATCGTTTTGAATGACGATAGTAACGGACCGTTCGCGCTGGACTCGGACCTCGGGCGTGGACAGACGCTGATACATGAACTGCTTCACGCATTTTCTGACTTACTGGGCTCCTCGGGCATACCAAATAATAGTCCTGCGGCCGACCCGTATTTTCCGGCGCTGAGCGTCGCGAATAGCAAGACTGTTATGGGAAAATGTAAATGAATGCGAAGTCTTTTCATCCCGCGATGATATCCAGGCTTACTCCCAGCCGACAAGTGTTCGTGGTGACTGCGCTAGCGGTCCTCTGGTTCATGTGTGCCTCAGGGATTGTTAAGTCTGACACGGTCAATCCGCCACGGGCTCTTTGGCTTGAGCTACGAGCGGGACTGATCGGCCCCAAAAGCGAGACAAACTGGAAGTCCATGAAAGATACTCTGGTGCCGGGCGAATTTCAAGGGATACGAAAATTTGAAGCCGTTGTACTCGCCAGCTCCACTAATACGATAGTACTGGCGATCAGAGATCCTCGAATACCAGAAATAACGCTTCGGCTTGAAGAACCGTTGCGGTCTCCAGTCCCAATCGGTTCTTACGTGGAGTTCGATGGCTATCCACGGCAGTTCACCGCAGAACCCTTCATGGTCGTGTTGGACGTACCAGCGAATCACATCGTTGTGGTAGAAAGCCGCCGACGATAAGATGGAACTCCAAATTGAACACCTTGTGAGTTTCGACTATCCTCCATTCGCACGCGTGGCACGGCTCCAAGGGGACTACTTCCGCGACGCGGCCACGGGTTTGGATTACGCCCGCTACAGAGGGTCGGGCGGTGAAGGCGGTTGCAGCGGCCTTAGGCGACGAAGTCTTTATTAACCCGGCCTACTGGGGGGGTAACTTCGCCGATGACTGGGCAACGATGTTACATGAGTTGATCCACAACGTCACAGGTATCGTGGATGGAGCAAGATTTACCGGAGATCTATCAGATGCGCTCAAAAACGCTTGCCGCTTATAACCGGCGAACTTCGGGCTTCATAGCCATCCTCGGACTGATGACCGTAAATCTAGCCGCGCAAGAGACTCGCGCGGCAGCCCCTACTAGAGTGTTGCTTCAGTTGTCTGTGACTGATTGCTGGGGTGGTCGCGTTCCTCCCACCATCATCCACTTGGTCTCACCCGGTGGAACAATAGCGGTTCTTCATTACCCTGACCAACGAGCCGTTTCGGTGCCGCGGGGCCCCTATACGGTAATAGCAGAATCACGAGAGTTTAGTAGAGCCGCAAAGACAATCCACACAGATCGGCAAGGGGGGCTGATATCGCTATGTCTTACGCCCTTAGGGCTTGATGTAACTGGAAGCGAGCGGGAGCTTGCCCGGTAAATCGTAGAAAGTAGCGACTCTCAGACTGGCGGCCATAATAGGCCGACGGTTGGTTTTTTCTGCCAAGAAAAAGGAGAGAGTCGCTATGAAGAGACAATACCAGATCGAACA
>CAMAUG010000359.1 GCA_945861255.1 Candidatus Sulfopaludibacter sp. SbA3 | reverse complement strand
GTTTCCAAGAACGTCAACGTGGTGGCGGCCAGCACCGAGGAGATGCAGGCGTCCATTCGCGAAATTTCGAAGAACGCAAATGAAGCGGCGCGGGTGGCCAAGAACGCGGTGGCCGTGGCGGAAACCACCAACCAAACCATCGCCAAACTGGGCGAATCCAGCACTGAAATCGGCAAGGTGATCAAGGTCATCACGTCGATCGCGCAGCAGACCAATCTGCTGGCGTTGAACGCGACCATCGAAGCCGCGCGCGCCGGGGAAGCCGGCAAGGGTTTCGCGGTGGTGGCCAATGAGGTCAAGGAGCTTGCCAAGCAAACCGCCAAGGCCACCGAGGACATCAGCCAGAAGATCGAAGCGATTCAGAGCGATACCAAGGGCGCGGTGCAGGCGATTGGGGAGATCTCTTCGGTGATCAACCAGATCAACGATATCTCCAACAGCATCGCCTCGGCCGTGGAGGAACAGACGGTCACCACGAATGAAATCGGCCGTAACGTCACCGAAGCCGCCAAGGGCACTGACGATATCGCGAAAAACATCACGGGCGTCGCCACGGCGGCTCGCGAAACAACGCAGGGAGCCACCGATACGCAGAAAGCGGCCCAGGCGCTGAGCGAGCTGGCGAGCCAACTGCAAGGATTGGCCACGCAGTAGCGCGCCAAAGAGCCAGGGCAAAGGCGGGATGCGATCGCGGCCCGCCTTTTGCCATAGCGGCTCGTTAGACGCTCGGCCGTCACGCGGGGTCGACGTGACCGCTCGCTGACGCGCGCGGCCAACGCTTCCGAGCCGCGACCGTCAGGGAGTGGAGTGCGTTCATGTGCGGCGATCTTGGCCGAAGAGGTAATGAGGGCGGGCCGCGCCGCGGAGCGCATCAAGCGACGGAAACAGAAAGAGACGGAGAAAGGCTCAGATGTCCAAAGCAATGATCGTCGACGACTCGCGGGCAATCCGGATGATTCTGTCCAATACTCTGAAGCAGCTCGGGTTTGAAACGCTGCAAGCGGTGGATGGCAAGGACGCCTTGGCGCAAGCGGACCAGCATCCGGATATCTCTGTGTTCCTGGTGGACTGGAACATGCCGGAGATGAACGGGCTCGAATTTGTACAGAACATTCGCAAGGACCCGCGCTTCGCGCCGGCCCCCATCATCATGGTGACCACCGAAACGGAAATGGCGCAAGTGATGAAAGCTCTGGAGGCGGGCGCGAACGAATATGTGATGAAGCCGTTCACGCAGGAAATCATCGCCGATAAGTTACGCATGGTGGGTGCGGTGGAATAGAGACCACTGCCGATGAACTTCGCCTCCAAGAAACTGATCAAACGCGGCGCGCGGATTCGCGTGCTGGTAGTGGACGATTCCGTCGTGATCCGGCGTCTGGTGACCACGGCTCTGGAACGGGATCCGCAGATTGAGATCGTGGGAACGGCGCCCAACGGCTCCATCGGCCTGGCGCGCGTGCCCCAGTTGACGCCGGACGTGATCACGCTGGACATCGAGATGCCGGAAATGAGCGGACTGGAGATGCTGCGCGAACTGCGCCGGACCAATAAAGAGGTCCGCGTAATCATGTTCAGCACGCTCACCGAGCGGGGCGCTTTGTCCACCATGGAGGCGTTGACGCTGGGTGCGGACGACTACGTCACCAAGGCTTCGAACTTCGGGTCCCTGGACCGTTCCATGGATGCGCTACGGGGCGAGCTGATTCCGAAGATTAAGCAGTTTTTCACGATAGAGGGGGAGACGCCGATTGCGCCGGCGCGGCACGCCACGACTGGGAAAGCGCCGCCCGCGGTGTGGCCCGCGAGTGGAAAGCCGCGGCCGCAAATTGTTGCCATCGGCGTATCCACCGGCGGCCCCACGGCGTTGGGGGAAATTCTTCCGCAACTGCCCGCGGATTATCCGCTTCCGGTTCTGATTGTCCAGCACATGCCACCCCTGTTCACCCGCTTGCTGGCGGAGAGGCTGCATGCCACTTCGAAGGTCAAGGTCGTGGAAGCTGCCGCCGGCATGGTAGTGGAGCCGGGGTGCGTGTACATCGCCCCCGGGGATTATCACATGCGTCTGCAAAAGAGTGCGGGGAAAACGAAAATCGCGCTGGATCAAGGCCCGCAGGAAAATTCATGCCGGCCGGCGGTGGACGTGATGTTCCGTTCGGTGGAGGAGATGTACGGGGGCGCGGTCATCTCCGTGATTTTGACCGGCATGGGGTACGACGGGCTACGTGGGGCGGAAATTTTGAAAGCACACGGCGCGTATCTGATCGCCCAGGATGAGGCGTCGAGCGTGGTCTGGGGGATGCCGGGAGCCGTCGCCAACGCGGGATTTGCCGACGCCGTGCTGCCGCTGCACGATGTGGTGCCGGAAATACTGAGGCGGACCGGGGTCTGAAGGGAAGCAAAGACTAGCAATGCCACTCACGAGCGACGCCGCCGTACTCGACACCGAAAACTATCGGTTTCTCACGGATTACGTGTACCGCGAATCGGGAATCGTTCTCGATAATGATAAACGCTACCTGCTGGAAGCGCGGCTGATGCCGGTAGTGCAGGATTCGCAACTGGCATCGCTGAGCGCACTGTGCAGCGCGTTGCGCGGCAACGCGACCTCGCCCTTACGCCAGAAAGTGGTGGAGGCGATGACGACGCATGAAACCCTGTTCTTCCGCGATGCCACGCCCTTCGATGCACTGAAGAGTGAGATTCTCGCGCAACTGGTGGAACATCAGAAGACGGCACACAGGCTGAGTCTCTGGTCCGCGGCCGCCTCCAGCGGGCAGGAGGCGTACAGTCTGGCGATCCTGCTGCTGGAGGCGGGGCTCGCTACGTGGAACTTGAATATTCTGGGAACCGATCTTTCGGCGGCCATCCTCGAGAAAGCGCGGCAGGGCCGCTACATGCAACTAGAGATGAACCGGGGATTGCCGGCCGTGCACCTGGTGAAGTATTTCGAACGCGACGCTCTGGACTGGCGGATCAAAGAGCACGTGCGCAAGATGGTCCGCTTTGAGCAATTCGATCTGCGCAAGAGCATGGCGAATAAAGGGCCGTTCGATCTCATTTTCTGCCGGAACGTACTGATCTATTTCGATATTCCGACCAAGAAGAAGATTTTGGCGGAATTGCGCGGCGCGCTGCGGCCGGGAGGCTATCTGGTCCTGGGATCCGCCGAGAGCACGTTGAATCTGGATGAGACGTATAAACGCATCCAGGTGGGCCGCGCAACATTTTATCAAGCGCCAGGGAATTAAAGGAGAGAACAAAGTATGCCGGTTATGCTTCAGCCCGCGGCTTACGTGGCGCCCACGGCGCGCATTGTGGAAGATGTCTTTCGAACCATGCTTGGAATGAAGGTGGCGGTGCGTCCGGGTGCGCCCGCGCCGGCCGTTGGCCCGATCACCGCCTCTGTTCAGTTCGTGGGCGAATGGAAGGGCGCGCTGCTGCTGCAATGCGGCTTGGTGCAAGCCTTGGAATTCACAAGCCGCCTGATACGGGGAACCCATCCGGCAACGTTCGATGACGACGTCCGGGATGCGCTCGGAGAGTTGACGAACATGGTGGGAGGAAACTTGAAAGCCGTGCTTCCGCCAGATGTCGGGCTCGCCGTTCCCGTGGTGGTGGAAGGGACGGACTTCGCCATGCACATTTGCGGAAGTAACGAGTCTGCTTCGCAAACGTTCGTCGGCGAGGTGGGGGATTTTGGCGTCACACTGGTGCACTCGGTTGACAAAGCAATCGGCTAGCACAGCGGACTTCCACCCTTAGACGCTCGCTCCGGTCGTGGAGCCCTCCGTCAGGAAAACAGATTCTCGCTCGCCCCGGGGCGCCAATTTGCTAGATTGCGAGGGTGACCGGTCTTTCCCAGCAAGAAGCCGCGCGTAGGTTAGCCGAGGCCGGCTACAACGAACTACCC
>CAMAUG010000358.1 GCA_945861255.1 Candidatus Sulfopaludibacter sp. SbA3 | reverse complement strand
CCAGGATCTCTTGGGAAATCCGGGGCATCGAACAAGGGCTGAAATCGATCCGGAACTTTCAAATCGAAAAATCCCAAAACACGACTTAACAGCCTGTGCTGCTATGGCTTGCCGCCCATCCAGTTACGGTTAGCCGGACACTACTGATTCGCACGTGGGCGATCTCGACCGGTCCACGACGACGGCGCCGGGTGGCTGGAAGGCGAAAGTCACGGTCACCATTCATGACGGCGCGGACAGCCCTGTGGTTCAGAACGCCACGGTGAGCGGGACCTGGAGTGGAGGAACCAGCGGTGGCGGTTCCTGCGTTACCAACTCTTCCGGACAGTGCACCATCACCAGCGCGACCATGAATAACAAGAAGACGTCCGCCACGTTTACGGTCACTGCCGTCAGCCACGCTACTTATTCATACGATAACGTTGCCAATCACGACCCGGACGCGGCGCCGCAGAATTCCAACGGCACCAGTATCACCGTGAACAAGCCGTAGCTTCGGCGAAGGGTGAGCGATTGCAACAACGCGCACGCGGCTGTTGTTAGTACGGGACTTTACCGAGCCGCGCGCGTCGGCAAGCGGTTCAAAAAAACGTTTTTCCGCAACCTGCTTAGGCAGACGTGCCGGGGAACAGCCTCTCCAACTTCAGCAGGCACCCTGCCCAGCCGCGCTCGTGGTTGGTGGCCGCTTCAGGCGACGGCAGAAGTGAATGTTCCAGCACAACCTCGGTCTCGGCGCCATGATCGTGAAAGTCGACCGAGATTAACATCTCTCCGAGCGACGGGTTCGTTTCCCAAAACCAGGTATAGACTAACCGTCGAGGCGGGTCGACCAACCGATAGACGCCCGTCACCCGGTGCTCGCGCCCATCGGGCGCAAGCATGTCGATGCGATAGCGCCCCCCGGCCCGCAGGTCCACTTCGACCAATGGGTTGACCAGGTCGCCCGGCGCACTCCAGCGTTTCAGTTGTTCCGGATTCGTCCACGCGTCGAACACAAGTGCCTGCGGCGCCGGAATGATCCGGCGGACTGTGAGACTATTCAACTGCTTTGTCGGGCTGGCCATCAGGAGGCCTCCTTATCCGTGGTTTGAATAAAGTCCGTGAGACGATCGAACTGGTCGTCCCAGAAGCGACGGTAGAACTCGAGCCAGGCAGACGCGCTCCGGAAGGGTTTGGCCACCAACCGGCAGCGCCGCTCGCGGCCGATCAAGCGCCGCTCGATCAGCCCGGCGCGTTCGAGGACGCCGAGGTGCTTCGACACGGCCGGCAGCGACATCCGGTGCGGCATGGCCAGCGTTAACGTGGACGACTCGCCGCGGGCTAGATCGGCTAAAATCCGGCGGCGTGTGGGATCCGCCAGAGCCTGGAAAACGGCGTCCAGCGCGGCCGTCTTGGCGGCCACCGCCGCCACTTCAGAATAACGATGATGCTTTCGGCTTGACTCTGACGCCGCCATGATGATATGGTAAACCAGTTGGTTTACTAATTCAAGTCAAAAAAAGGATGCATACCATGCGCATAATAGATTCGATTCTCGCGGAGCTTGACCGGGAAGGTGAGACCACACGGCGGGTGCTTGAGCGTGTCCCGACTGACAAGCTGAGCTGGAAGCCGCACCCCAAGTCGATGAGCCTGGGCCAGTTGGTTCAGCACATCGCCACGACCCCCGTCCAGGTCGCTCAGTTGAGCGCCGAATCTCCCCGCGAACTGCCAAATTTCGGTGAACAACCTGCGGCCGCATCCACCAGTGAAGCATTGAAGGCTCTCGATGACTGCCTGGCGGCGACACGCACCATGTTGAGCGGGCTCGACGATCAAGCGCTGATGACGCCGTGGCGACTGACCAAAGGCGGAGTTACGATTATGGAGATCCCCCGGATCGGCGTGTTGCGCTCCATCATGCTGAACCACTGGTATCACCACCGGGGACAGCTATCGGTCTACCTCAGGGAGCTGGACGTTCCGCTACCGTCTATCTATGGGCCGAGTGCGGACGAAAACCCATTCGCCTAAGCCATGAAGGTCGATGTCTCAACGGAAATCGTCATCGAACTCCCTACCGCTGTTGTCTCGGAATTCGCAGCGAATCCGGATAATGCCCCGCGGTGGTACGTGAACATCAAGTCCGTTGAATGGAAAACGTCGCGACCTCTCTCCGTGGGTTCGCGGTTAGCCTTCGTCGCACAGTTTCTTGGCCGGCGGTTGGCGTATACGTACGAGGTGGTAACCTTTGTCCCCGGACAACTGTTCGTGATGCGGACCGCGGAGGGTCCGTTTCCAATGGAAACTCAATACATCTGGCAATCCGCCGCAACGGGCGGAACTCGAATGATATTGCGCAACCGCGGTAATCCTACCGGATTCTCTGCTCTCGCCGCACCATTCATGGCGGGTGCGATGCGGCGCGCTAATCGCAAGGATCTCGCTCGACTGAAGCAGCTGCTGGAGCCAGTGGCCGAGCCATAGCAGCCGCCACGGGAGGTCGAGGACTTCCTCGGAAATTGCGGCGCTGGGAATCGCGGAAAGTGCCGCTTCTGCGTCACCGTCTCCGTTTCGATAGAATAGGCGGTCATGAAAAGCTTTACTTCCCCTGCGCATGACCGCCGCGCCTTTCTTAGGTTTCTTGCGGCGAGCCCCTACGTCGCTGCCATGGGTGGAGTCCGCGCTTACGCGCAGCACGCGCCGGAGATTGCCGCCGTGATCGGCGATCCGAAAGAGGCCCTCAGCGTCCTGGACTTCGAGGAAGCCGCGCACCGCAAGGTTCTGCCCGGTCACTGGGCGTACATGGTAAGCGGAGTGGATGAGGACGCCACTCTGCGCGCCAACCGCGAAGGATACCGACACGTTCAGTTGCGCCCGCGCCGGCTTCGTGACGCCACCAAAGTGGACATGCGGACAGACTTATTCGGGACTGTTTACAACAGCCCTATCTTCACGTGCCCAACCGGCGGTGAAAAATTCTTCAATCTGGACGGAGAACTCGCGGTCGCGCGCGCCACCAAAGCGCGCGGAGCCATGCAGATGCTTTCCACCAGCACTTCCACTCCATTGGAAGATGTGTGCAAAGCGCATGGCAGGCCGGTGTGGTACCAGCTCTACGCCCCCTCTTCCTGGGACGCGTGCGAGAAGATCGTGCGGCGCGTGGAGGCGGCGGGGTGTCCCGTGATCGCACTCACCGTCGATAGCACCACGGGCCGCAACAGTGAAACTTACTTGCGCACTCGTCCCAAAGATCTGCGCCAGTGCCAGGGGTGTCATGAAAACGGACCGGGGCCGACGGTCAAGGAACGTAGGATGTACGACGGAATCGACATGACCGGCGTCACGACTTCGAATCCCGCCATGACCTGGGACTTTGTCGACAGGCTGCGAAAAGCCACAAAATTGAAGCTTTTTATTAAAGGCCTGGACACGCGCGAAGACGCGCGGCTCGCGGTGGAGCATGGCCTGGACGGCATCCTGGTTTCCAATCACGGCGGCAGAGCCACCGAAACCGGACGATCGACCATTGAGGCTCTTCCCGAAGTTGTCACTGAGGTCGCCGGCCGGATTCCGGTGTTTATCGATGGAGGCGTGCGCCGCGGAACGGACGTGTTCAAGGCGCTCGCGCTGGGAGCCAAGGCGGTGGGAATCGGCCGCCCCTTCTTATGGGGATTGGGAGCGTTCGGGGAGGCGGGCGTCGACCGTGTCCTTGAAATTCTTCAAGGCGAGCTGAAGCTGGCCATGGGAAATTGCGGCACGCAGACAGTGGCGGCCATTGACCGCTCCTACGTTGCGACTCCGGATTGGCGGCCCTGAGCTAACCCGCATTTCTCACAGTACGGGCTTGTCGCCAAGCGAGGCGGGTGGCAAGGGCCGCCGGACAGCGGACCAGTGTTCGGCTGGCAATTTCGCCGTGAGCAGACGTAGGGATACTTACAGGGGG
>CAMAUG010000357.1 GCA_945861255.1 Candidatus Sulfopaludibacter sp. SbA3 | reverse complement strand
GGAGTTCCTGGGTGGCGAACTCGATGTCCGCCGCGCTCGCCGGCGATGGAACCGAGAAGGCGAGTAGTACTGAAATCAAGATTTTCATGCGACCTGACGCCAAAATTCCCGATATGGTGTAGTGCGTTCCGCGCCCGGAAATTCTCATGGAGACTAACCAGTTGACTGCTCTCTCCGATGCGATTGAATCCAACCAAGATGAGAGGCTTCCAAATCAGGACGCCGCGGCGGCGCAGGTACAGGCGCATTCGCCGCGTTTTCAGAAGGGCGTGGTTCCTCCGGTTCCGGAGTCTCTTGCGGACCTGGGGATTCCGCTGGCCATTGTCGAGCAACTGATACTCAAACTGCTGTACTACCGCGGCGAGCTGCTGGGACGTGAGATGGCCAAACTGTTGGGCGTGACGGTCAGTTTGATCGACGATCTGCTGGAGACGTTCAAACGGCAACACTTCGTCGGCGTGAAGAAATCGCTCGGTTTGGGTAATATGTCGGGAGTCTTCGCGCTGACCGAAGCCGGGCGCAACATCACGCGCGAGTTCCTGGAAAACAATCAATACACGGGTCCCGCGCCGGTGCCTCTTTATCAATACAGCGAGGTGGTGCGCCGGCAGAAATTAGAGTCGAACTGGCTGAGTCCGGAGACGCTGAAAGATGCGTTTCGACACTTGGTGGTTGAAAAGGACATTCTCGCGCAGATCGGGCCGGCGGTGAACTCGAACAAATCGTTCCTGATCTACGGGCAACCGGGAAATGGAAAAACGGCACTCGCGGAATCGCTATTCCGGGTGGAAACCGAACCGGTGTACATGCCCTATGCAGTGGAGTGCCAGGGCAACATCATTCAGATCTACGATCCCATTTACCATCACAAAATTGAAGATGAGCAGTCCATGCTCTCCGCCCTTTCCACCGAGCTGGCTTACGACGGCCGCTGGTTCCGCTGCCGCCGCCCGTTCATCATCACCGGCGGCGAATTGACGCTGGACATGCTGGATCTGAGCTACAATGGCAATTCCAAAGTTTACGACTCGCCGTTTCAGTTGAAGGCGAACAACGGCATTTATTTGATCGACGACTTTGGACGCCAGAAGGCCAGCCCAGCCGAAATCTTGAACCGTTGGATTGTTCCGATGGAGCGGCATATCGACTACCTGAGCTTCCAGGCGGGCGGCAAGATGACGGTGCCGTTTGAAGCATTCCTGATCTTTTCCACCAACCTGCGGCCGGATCAATTGGGTGATGAAGCGTTCTTGCGACGCATCCAATACAAGATGTTCCTCCGGAGCCCGAAGCAACCAGAGTTTTCGATAATCTTCGAGCGGTACGCGGAGTCGCAGAAGCTGGAGTGTCCCCCAGGATTGGTGGAACGCTTTATCCAGAAACACTATGTCGATGGCGGGGCCAAATTCCGCCGCTGCCACCCGCGCGACGTGATCTCCCACGCCATCGACGTGATCAACTTCGAGAGTCTTCCAATGCGGCTGACCGACGAGGTACTCGACCAGGCGTTCTGTAGCTGCTTTGTGGAAAGTATGGAAGTGAACGACTGACGCGGGGCTCCGGCAAAACGGTTAGATCTTCTTCGCCCTGTAGCCGCCCTTGGAGCGGTCATAGAACCAGATTCCGGCGAACACAATCAGCAGCAGGGCCGGCAGGACCGCCACGAAGCGGAACGACGTTTGCGCCGCGATTCCCAAAATGCGGTCCAGTTCCGGCCCCGGTTGCAATGCCTGGAAGGCCGCGGCGCCGCCTGCCAGCTCTACCTTCTTGTCGTCGAAGATGCTTCCCATCATGGGAAGTACAAACTGAATGGAGAGCGTGCCCGCAGTTCCCATCAGGCCCAGCAGGAGGGCCCCTCCGCGCGGAAAGCGTTCGGACGCCGCCGCCAGCATGGTGGGCCACATATAGCAAACCCCGGTGCCCCATACGGTGGCGGCCAGCAACGCCGTGACAGGTGAGTTCGCCACGCTGAGCGCGACCAGACCCAATGCCGCGCCCAGGCTCGAGAACCACAACACGCCCACCGGCGATAGTTTGTGCACCAGCGGCCCGGCAAAATGCCGCATCAGAAACATCAGCCCGCTCACGTAAACCAGCAGCAGAATGCCGGGCATGTGCACCGTCCGGCTTAAGGCCAGATCCACCCACTGGCCGGGGGCGAGTTCCGAGGCGGCGGTCAGGAACATGGATGCGAACAAGATGAAGAAGAGCGGATTGAACAGCTCGCGGAACATCTCTCTCGCCGGGATTCCGGCGGCTTTGCGTTCGGTCGGCGGGAACTTCAGTCCTACGCACAATCCCACGAGTAGCGCGGCGGGTAGGAACACCAGGCCCAGTTTCACTTGCCATCCGATGCCGAAGTTGGACATCGCCACACCTAGCAGTCCGCCGATCACGAGACCGCCCGGCCACCACGCGTGCAACGTGTTGAGCTTGCCCGTTTTCTCGTCGGGATACAGCGTTGTAATCAAAGGGTTGATTACGGTTTCCACCATTCCCCAGCCGATACCCGTGACCAGCGCGCCCAACCATAGGATGTTGTAGACATCCGGCCCCGAAGCCAGGGTTCCCGCTAACATCATGATGACCATGCCGGCGGAAAAGAAGATTCCAGAAAGCGGCAGCAGCAGGCCCATGCCGATGAAATCCAGCAGAGGGCTGCCAATGGCGATGGTCACCGCGTAACCCAAAAAGGGCAGTCCAAGAATGCCGCCGATCATCTCAGCGGAACGGACCTTGTCGATGGGGTCCAGAAAAATGCGCTGGAGATCGGCAGCCGTATTGGCGCGCATGGAGGCGTTGAATCCCGCCATAGCCAGCGCCAGGCTACTGGCAAAGAAGAGGCGCGATTTTTTGTAACCGGCGTGGCGGTCGACATTGTGGGCCGCGGGAAAGCTCATGTGGTAAAGGCCTCCTCACAGTTATCGCACAAGGTATCCTCGTAGCGCGTCCTGGCTCAGAATTATACTTCTAGCGGCGGATTCGGAAGCTTGTCGGATCATGACGCGATTGATGGCTCGCTGCGCCGGTGATGAGCATGGCACGCTGCAACGCAGGTAAGTATCGCCCGGCCAAATGCTCGTGCACAAATAGTGCCTCGGGTTTATTGGCCTCTATCAATGACACCGACCAACGGACCGGAGCCCGAATGAGAAAACAGTCTTTAAGACCTTTTAATATTTATACTTGACACGAACGCAATGCGCTGCCTACGCTTAAAGAGTGCGCCGGTGTAGCTCAGGTGGTTAGAGCGACGGTCTCATAATCCGTAGGTCGTAGGTTCGACTCCTACCGCCGGCACCATTTTCAAGTCTTCGAGCCTGCGAAAGGGCAGTCTCGCACATGCCTGTCTCTCGCATGTACATAGCACAACGCATACGCCCTAGCCTCCGTGCCGAAAGAAACGGCGCGCAGCCTTATGGTGCTCCCGCGATGTGTTGATAGAGCCGGTCCAATTCCGCCTGGGAATAATATTCGATCTCAATTCTTCCGCGCTGTTCACTGAGCTCCACGATCCGAACTCTGGTCCCCAGCGCGCGTTCCAGTTCATCCACCGCCGCGCGCACGTTAGGATCTTGTGTGCGCTCTTTTTTTGACCCGCTGCGTGCGTGTTCCGCCGTGGCCTCCTGCACCAAAGCTTCCACCTGCCGAACCGAAAGGCCCTGCGCGGCGGTTTTCTCGGCGAGTTCAATCTGTTCCTCAGGGGTTTGCAGACCCAGAATCGCGCGGGCGTGGCCCATGGAGAGACGGTGCTCGGCCAGCAGCCGCTGGACATCTTGCGGCAACTTCAGCAGGCGCACGGTGTTGGCAATGGAGGTTCGATCTTTGCCGGTGCGGCGGCCGATTTCTTCATGCGACAGTCCGAGTTCCTTATTCATCCGGTCGAACGCGTTCGCGGTTTCCATCGGATTCAGATCTTCCCGTTGGATGTTTTCGATAAGTGCGAGCTCCAGCAGCTTGGGAT